>JALSSH010000605.1 GCA_026984385.1 Ardenticatenia bacterium
AGAGCAAGCTGAAGAACTCTTAGAGGCGTTTCCCGAACTGAAAGCCAAACTTGGAGCATTGCCCGAAGAAGAACAAAAAGACTTTCTTCGGGCTGTTTCGATCCAACATTTTCAAGGCCCTTTGCCCCCTCCCTTTATCCTCAAAGATTACGAAGAGATTCTTCCCGGCAGTGCTGACCGCATCCTCAATATGTCTGAACGGCAGCAACAACATCGCATAGAGCTAGAACGGGCTAGAGTTTTTGCGGACATTCGGATGGAGCAATTAGGGTTGGGAGCAGGATTTATTCTCGCGGTGATCCTAGCAATTGGCGGCATTTGGTTAGCCGCTGAAGGCAAAGAACTTACGGGATTTGCGATTTTGGTAGCAAACATTGCTGTAGTGGTAGGCGCATTTTACTTTGCACGACGACAACCAGCTAAAGAGTATCAAGAACGACCCAGTAAAGTATCCTCACCTCCAGCGTCAAAAAAATAGTTCCACGCGCGTACCAAGCTCAGGCTTCGGCCTGTTTTTTTTATTTTCCCTTTCAGAAGTTCGCCAGCGACGGCGCTTTGGTGGTATGATTGGCGCGGCATATGGTGGATATGCAGCAGGAGTTAAATAAAGCATGGCAACCAACGCAAGCACTTGGTTTTACCGCGAACCGGAACACGAAGCCTATTTGCTCGAAGAGCGCGTCAACCACACCTTTTGGGCCAACCGCATCTACGCGCTCTACTTTGATTGCCTGGCCGCCGAACCCCCCTTCCGCATGGAAGGCGTTTGGCACGATCTGCCCGTGACCATCGAGTGGGTCCCCAACCAGTACTTTACGCTGACCACTCACCCGGGCGAGCTGGCCGATATGCTGATCGTGGGCGTCAAAGAGATTTTGGGCTTCAAGCCGACCATCTCTTATGTTGACCCGTCCGGTCAGCTTACCGTCGAGTGGTTGGTGGGGGACGCCGCCGAGCGGGTGCAAGAGATTCAGGGCAACCCGAATTACAGCCAAATTCGGCGCTACAAATAGGGCGAAAGCACGCCAGACGATCAGGACACAACAAAAGCGATGAGTCCCTCTGTGCCCAAGTTGGCCTACGACCTGAGCCGCGACGTGCAAACATTGGCCGCGATGGCCTCCAACTTGACCCCGTACATGTATGAGGACGCGGTCTTCGGCCACCTTTCCAGCGATCTGCCGCGTTTGACGCTGGGGGGCGTGCTGCTGCGGCTCTATCGGCTCAGCCGTCTGGAAGCCTACCTAGACGACGAACAACGCACCCTGGTTCGAGACGCTCAGATCAACTTCGAGGCCGAACGCGCGCGCTGGGCGGTGCACTACGAGCAAAAGTTGCAACGCGAGCTGGAAACGCGCGTGCACGCGCTGGAACAGTTCTTGGCAGATTGCAACCGCGAGCAGGGCTGCGCCGCCGAATATCCGATGCAGGCGGAAAAACGCACCATGATCGCCCATCTACGCGAAGAGGCCGCCGAGCACGACGTGCTTTCCGAAGAGATCGCCTCACGCATCGGCCAGTTGGACGCCCTCGTGCGCCAACTGACGCAATCCGGCCCGTTCGTTTATACCGACGAACGCCTGACCGAAGCCTATCCACAAGCGCGCTTTTGGTGGCTTTACCGCCATATAGCGGAAAACCGTCGCTCGTAAACCCAAAAGGGGCGTCCCTGCAATTCCGAGGACGCCCCTTTCGCTCGCCCCTGCAAAAAGCTATGCGAGGAGCTTGACGCCATGATCTCGGGCACGCTGATCGATCTTGTCCCGTTTGAGGACGAGTACGCGCTCTACTTGCAAGAGTGGATGAACTCGGAAGCCTGGCTGCGGGCGCGCTGGTGGGAACGCCGCGAGCCGCACACAGAGCAGCATATCAAAAAGTTCATCGAGGAGATCGAGAAAAACGACCACGCCAAACTGGTCGGCATCCAAGCCCAAAACGGCGATCCGATCGGCGGGGTGGCTTGGGAGCACCAATGGGTGCGGATGCGCAAAACCAACCTCTGGTTTTTCGCCGGCGATCCGCGTTATGAGGGCACGGACGAGCTGCTCGACGGGCTGTTGATGGCCGTGCATTACAATTTCGCCACGCGCAATTTGCACCGTCTGGATACTTACGCCCTGGCCTTTGACGAAGCCAAGATCGCGCATTTGCAGCGCGCGGGCTTCACCCACGAAGGCACGTTGCGCCAGCATGTGCGCTGGGCGGGGGACTATGTGGACGTGCTGGCCTTCGGCATCTTGGAAGGCGACTGGCCCGGCTATGAGCCAAAGGTGCGAGAGCTGGGCTTGCAAGCCAGCGACATCCCGCCCAAACCCAAACCCGAAAAGCCGCAGACGGACGAAGCGGACGCGGATTAGGGAGCGCGCCGCCCGTGCAAAGTGCACAAAGACGCTTTCGGCAGAAGTGCGCGCGGGTGTATAATCGCGCCCTACGCGACAACTACAGGAGCGACAAAAGCGATAAGGAGTTAGGCAGTGACCACGATAACCATTCGGCAAGCCCCAGATTTCATTGATTCCCAAGTGCGCGTCAAGGGCTGGGTAGAAAAAGTCCGCGACCAGAAAAGTATGCAGTTTATCGTGCTGCGAGATTCCAGCGGCAAGCTGCAATTGGCGCATTACAAAAAAGGGAATCCGGAACTGGCCGAGGTCATCTCGTCGCTCACGGCGGAATCCGTGATCGAGGTGACGGGGAAAGTGGTCGCTAATCCGAGCGTCAAACTGGGCGGGCTGGAGATCGCGGTTGAGGGGCTGGAAGTGCTCAGCAAGGCCGCGCCTATGCTGCCGATTGAGGAAAGCTCCGGCGCGGATGTGCGGCTGGACTGGCGCTATATTGACTTGCGCCGCCCACGCAACCGCCTGATCTTCGAGGTGCAAACCGCCGCTGAGCACGCTATGCGCGAGTTTTGGGCCGAGCGTGACTTTATCGAAATTCACTCGCCCAAGCTGATGGGCGCGCCGAGTGAATCCGGCGCGGAGCTTTTCGAGCTGCAATACTTCGGCGGGCAAGCCTATCTGGCGCAATCGCCGCAGTTTTATAAGCAGATGGCGATGGCCGCCGGCTTTGACCGCGTCTTTGAGATCGGGCCGGTCTTCCGCGCCGACCCGTCCTTCACCTCCCGTCACGCCACCGAGTTCACCAGCATTGATGTAGAAATTTCTTGGATCGACAGCCACGAGGACGTGATGGCGTTGGAAGAGGCTTGGTTGCGCCACGTGCTGGAAACGGTCAAGGCGCGCTACGGCGAGCGCATCGCCGAAATGTTCGGCGTGGAGATCGTCGTGCCGGAGCTGCCCTTCCCGCGTGTCCCGATGGCTCAGGCACATGAGATCGTCGCGGCCAGCGGCCATCAATTGGCGGAAAACGGCAAGGGCGATCTCGATCCGGAAGGTGAGCGCATCGTGGCGCGCTATGTGCAGGAAAAGCACGGGCACGAGTTCGTCTTCATTACCGACTACCCCATCACCGTGCGCCCGTTTTACCACATGCGCTACGCTGACCGTCCGCAGATCACCAAGAGCTTTGACCTGCTCTGGAAAGGCTTGGAGATCACCACCGGCGCACAACGCGAACATCGCTACGATGTGCTGAAAAAGCAAGCACAAGAGGCCGGCTTGAGCCTCAAGCTGTTGGACTTTTACTTGGACTTCTTCAAATACGGCTGCCCGCCGCACGGCGGCTATGGGTTCGGCTTGGCGCGGATGTTGATGTCTATGTTGGGGCTGAAGAACGTGCGCGAGGCGACCTTCCTCTTCCGAGGGCCGAACCGCCTAGAGCCGTAACGGCAGGGTATCTTGGTTGAAACGAGAAGAAAGGCCGAGCCGATGCTCGAAGGATTGTTGGTTGACCTTGTCCCGTATGACAAGCGCTTCCGCGAACGTGAACCGCAGTGGGAAAACAGCGAGGCCACCTTTTGGGGTAGCATGGGTGAGTGGCGCATCATCACCAAAGCCGAGATCGAACGCCGCCGACAACGTCGCCAGGAAGCCTCGCGCCACTTCAGCGGGGTGCACTTCGGCATCCAAACCAAAGCGGGTAAGCCGATCGGCACGTTCGGCATCAACTGGCTGCTGGCGCATCATCGGCTGGCGATGTTGGGCGCGATCATCTACGAAGCCGACTATTGGGGCGGCGGTTATGGCACGGACGCGCTGCTGCTTATCGTGGATTACGCTTTTGACTGGCTGGATTTGCGCAAAATCTGGCTGAGCACTATGAGCCTGAATGCGCGCGTGTTGCGCCAGATGGAAAAGGTGGGCTTCACGATGGAAGCACGGCACAAAGAAGCGGTCTTTGCACGTGGTGCGTGGCATGACGAGGTGGTTTACGGGCTGCTGCGGGAAGAGTGGCCCGGGCGTGAGGCGATGGTGCAAAAGTTGGGCTTGCGCGCCAAGCCCCCCAAAGCCTGATCCCGCGCTTCCTAGCGGGTTCACAAGCAGGCGTGCCTTCGGGGTGCGCCTGTTTTATTTTTTTTCGGGCGCGGCGGGGCTGCTGGGCGGTTTTTTGGGCGGAGTGAGCTTGGCGGTGCGCTTGGTTTGCGCTTCGCGCGCGGCGAAAATCTTGCCCAACACGGCTTCGATCTCCTCGATGGTCGGCGGCTTGACGATGTAATGATCGGCGCCCGCTTGCAACGCTTTTTGGATGTCTTCCTCGGCGTCATTGGCCGAAACCAGCACCACCGGCACCTCGCGCGTGTATGGGTCGCGACGCAAAAAGCGCAACACCTCCAACCCGTTGATGCCGGGCATGTTCCAGTCCAAAAAGATCACGTCGGGGATCACTTCCTGGAGCTGTTTTAGGGCCATGCGTGGCCCGTAGGCGATGCCGACCGTGTGGCCCAACACGCCGATCATAGCCGCAAGGCTTTGGGCGGCGCGGTGATCGTCTTCCACCACCAGCACGTTATAGAGCATGGCGCGCTCCCCTTTCTACTCAACCCGACGCCGTGCCCGCATTGTAGCACACTCAGCACGGCGACGCACAGTGCTTACGGCGCAGCGGCGCGCGGCTCAAAACGTATTGCAACGCGGTTGTGCGTGCAGCCTTCCCCCGCCAGCTCCAACGGCACGGGGACGGAAGCGTAATAGCCGTTTTGGTGCACAATCTGCACCCAAAGATGGCGGCCTTGCACCTCGCGCAGCTCCAAGCGCCAGCGCCCATCTGCGCCGAGCGGCACGTGTTGCACGGCCAAGCCGTCGCCCCACACTTGCACGCGATAAGCGTCGGCGGGCACGTCCGGCGGCGGTTGGATTTCTCCCTCCACCACCTGGGTCATGCAGTCCTCGGCGGCACTATAGCGCGGTTCGCTCGCCAGGCGCAACGGAAAAGCGGCGAGGTTCGCGCCGACCGTGTTTTGCAGCTCGACAAAGTCGGTGTGGACGGCGGTCAGCGTGGCTTGGAAGTCTTCTTGGCGCGCGCTGCCGATGATGATCAGCAGCACGGTAACCGTCAACGTTGCCACCACCAACACAATCGCAACGGTCAAAGCCACCTTATAGGGGCGGCTGGCTTGTGACGGCTCGATATAATTTTGGGATGTGTGCCTATCCACCCGCGTACCCCCTTTGTAACGATGCTAGGACTAGTGTAACCCGACCTTTTAGCCACGCCAAGCGCGATTTGGGCCGTTTCCAGGTGGCACGGAGCGCACGCGCGCGTTGCGCGGTACGCTCCGCCAAGCATATATGCCGTTAAAAAGCGCGAGCCTCAAGCTGCTTTCGGCGCGGTGGTGTCCACAATCGAGTTGTCACCGCTGTAGGGGTTGGCGACGTAACGGTCGGCGTCCCAATCGTTGTGCCATTGGTCGCCGTTGACCAGGTAGCGAAACTCATAGGTGCGGTTCGGTTCGAGTGTCAAAGTCACTTTGAATTTGCCGTTCTTATAGCGCTTCATCGGTGTGGCTTGCTCGTCCCAATCGTTGAAGTCCCCGACCACATAGGCACTTTCGGCGTCGGCGGCGACGGCTTGCGGCAGAATAAATTCCACCTTCACCTTGCCGCTTTTCAAAAACCGCTTTTTGAGCATGGCAAGTTCTCCTCATCCTAATAGGTGTGCTCAGCGTGTATTTTAGCACCCTTTGGGTGGGGCGTCGTGGGCAAAGTGCATGAAGTTCGGTGCGTTTGTCGTGCAAAGCGTGCACGAAAGCCACTCAACAAGGCGGATAGCCGAGCTGTTCAAACGTGAGCGGGTCCACCTCGCGCCCGTTGACGCGGATTTCGTAGTGGATGTGCGGGCCGGAGCTGTTGCCGGTGCTGCCGCTCCAACCGATCAGCGCCCCCCGCCCCACCACCTGGCCGCTGACCACGTTGAAGTCACTCAGGTGCGCGTAGTAGGTCATAAACAAGCCATTTTCCACGATGATCAAGTTGCCGTAGCCATCGGTGCGCCACCCTGCGAACTTGACCACGCCGCTATGCGTGGCAACCACCGGCGTATAAAGCGGGATGCCGATATCGATCGCGCGGTGGTAGCTGTGAAAATATTGGGTGAGCACGCCGCCGGCCACCGGCCACCCTGCAGGGGCGCAGTTCAGCCCGCCGTAAGGGGACATACCCGGGGGAAGCGTGGCATAGGTGCTCTG
>JALSSH010000606.1 GCA_026984385.1 Ardenticatenia bacterium
CCCGCGTCCAGCGCGTTTTCCAATAGCTCTTTGACCACCGAAGCCGGACGCTCCACGACCTCCCCCGCCGCGATCTGCGCCGCGACTGTTTCCGGCAAAATGCGAATCGGCATCTGTCCACACTCCCCAAAAATAAACTCCGGCGCAAACCGGAGCTAGTCCCTCATCCCAAAAAACGGCGGTCGCGCACGCCCTACCCTTTGTGTTTGTGCGCGCCGCTCCCGATCAGGTTCGCGCCGTCAAGCGGAATGGTGAAGTAAAATGTGCTCCCTTTGCCCTCTTCGCTTTCCACCCACGTATCGCCACCGTGCCTTTGGGCCACGTTGCGCACGATAAAAAGCCCCAAACCGCTCCCTTTGATGCGCTTCCACTCCTTGCGATGAATGCGCACATTGCGGCGGAAAAGTTTCCGTTGATTCTCCGGACTGATGCCGTAGCCGTTGTCCGTCACGCGGAAAACGACCTCATTATTGCGCACGCCTAATGCCACCTCCACACGCCCGCCTTCCGGCGTGTATTTAATGGCGTTTTCGACCAAATTCGTAAAAGCGCTGCTGACCAAATCGCGATCCACGTTCAACACGGGGATATTTCCGTCCACCTGATAGGTGAAGTCCAAGCCTTTTTCTTTCGCAGGGCCAGAAAGACCATTGACCACATCGCTAAACACCTCGACCAAGTCGCAAGGCTCGCGCTCCAGGTGATACGTGCCGGTGACAGGATCAAGCCGCCCGGCCTTCAGGATTTTGTCCACCATGTCGGACATCTGCAAAAAGCCGGAGGCGATTTTTTCTACAAATTGCGTTTGCTTTTCGCTGAGCGGGCCAACCATGCCCAGCATATCCAAATAGCCCTTCATAAAGGTAAGCGGCGTGCGCATATCGTGCGAAACCGTGCTGAGGAAGTCCGCCATGTTGTCGTGCAAACGCTTAAAGCGCGTGATGTCCTGCAACACCACGACCCAACCGACCATCTCGCCGTCCGCGTCTCGCACGTCCGAAAGATTGACCGCAAAGGTGCGTTCTTCGTCCAAGCGATATTCCGGCGGCGCGTCGTCGTCATACTCGGCGCTGGCGCGCAATATCTCCAGCAAGCCCCCCATACGTTCGAGCGCGGCCAGCGGATGCCCGATCGTTTCTTCGCCCAGCTCCGGAAAAAGCTTACGGGCTGCGGGATTGATTAGCTGCAAACGAAAGTGGCAGTCCACCACCAATACAGGGTCCGGTGTGTAGTGCAAGACGGCAGCCAGCCACTTGTGTTGCTTTTGCACACGCTCAAAAGCGCGCGTCTCCGCGATAAGCAACGCCGCTTGGGCGGCGACCGTCTCCAAGAAAATGCGGTCGCTCTCGTCGAGCGCATCCGGTTGTTCAAACCCCAGCCACAAAACGCCTTGCAGATGCCCGCGCGCCCAAAGCGGCAACGCGACCACAGCGGCCAACTCTGCCAATGCGCGAGACAGCGCCTCTTCGCTCGGCGTCCAGGTGAAAGCCCCCCGCTCGGCGACCCGTTCATAGATCGGGGTGTCCATTTCTGCGGCGCGTTCGGCGAACGCCCCCGCACCATAGGACTCCCAGGCTCCACTATCATCACGCGCCACCAAACGAACACACGCAGCTTTGGCAACTTCAAGAACCACCGAGAGCATGTGCGCCACAGCCTCATCCAAATGGTGTGCTTCGGCGACGCTCTGGGTCAAAGTCAAGAATGCGCGTTGTTGCTCACGGGAATTATGGTATTGGGTAGGCTGGGCATCAGTCATACATAGCTACCTGTCTGGACTAAATCTCCACATGCCATAAACGGACCACCCCCCTGTCATCGAGCGGCCTTAGGAGACAAAAAGCATTATAGCACCAGCCCACTCCATGAGCAATCAAACCCCATTCAAACATCTACAAACAAAATTATAACCACACGGATTAGTTTACTTCTTCCAACTCATAGAACAAGGTTCTTTTCACCCGCTATACAAAAACCATGCGATCCGGCTCAACCAGGCAAAGACGCTTGCTTGCGACGGGCTGCGCTCCGTGCTACACTCCCAATCAATACGATGATGTGTAGGATGCAACGCCCAATCTAGTGGGTTATGTAGCGAACGGAAATGACGCATGGCCGAGCGAATTTTAATTGTTGACGATGATGTAGATAGTCTCAAACTGATCGCGCTAATGCTCCAGCGTCAGGGGTATGATATCGTGGTGGCAAAAAGCGGTCAGCAAGCGCTTGACCGCGCCCATGCCGACAACCCCAACCTGATCATCCTCGACGTGATGATGCCCGACATGGACGGTTACGAAGTTTGTCGCCGTTTGCGCCGTGACCCAAGCACGCAAGCCATCCCGATTATCATGTTCACCGCCAAGACGATGGTTGACGACAAAGTGGCGGGCTTTGAAGCAGGCGCCGACGACTACCTCACCAAACCCACCCACCCCGCCGAGCTGGCTTCGCGCGTCAAGGCCATCTTGGCCCGCAGCGCCGCCCAACGCCAAGTCACTGCCGCGCCTCAAGCCAAAGTGTTGGGCTTTTTGGGCGCGAAGGGCGGCGTGGGCACAAGCACGCTGGCCGTCAACGTGGGCGCGGCGCTGGCAAAAAACGAACAGGTCGTGCTGGCAGACTTGCGCCTGGGGCAAGGCACGATCGGGCTATCTTTAGGGATGGGGCGCGCAACCGGCATGGCGAATTTGCTTTCGCGTCCGGCCAGCGACATCACCCCTCGCGCCGTAGAAAACGAGCTGGTAACGCACAAAACCGGCCTGCATCTGCTGCTTTCTTCGGTGCGTCCCAAAGAAACGCTCCTCAACGTCGCACCGGACAGCGCCTCGCTTATCTTGCGCCACCTGCGCAGCATCAGCAACTTAGTGTTAGTAGACCTCGGCGCCGGCCTCACACGGCTGACCACCCGCATCTTGCAAGAAATTGACGACGTGGCGCTTGCTGTTGAGCCGAACCGCATCACGCTCACGATGGCGCGTGAAATCTTGCAGGAAATGGGCCAACTCAGCATCCCCGCCTCGCGCATCTCGCTGGTGCTGATCAACCGCGCCCAGTCCAGTTTGCAAATTCCCTGGCAAGAAGCCGAACAAATGCTCGGCCACGAAATCACCGCTATCATCTCACCCGCGCCGGAGCTGGCCTTCCAGGCTGCCGAGTCCGGCTTCCCGATCGTGGCTTTCCAGCCCAATTCCATCGTCGCCAACCAATTCAGCAAACTGGCCGAAGAGATCGCGGAGCGCCGTCCGGTATAAGGATTCGCCCGCCTGCGCCGTCTGTCGTCGCACCACGACTCAGCGTGCCGCAGATGCGGTAAAACCAAATTGCTATGCGTCAAACGCCCGAATTCCAAGCTGCCCTCCAACTTTTGCGCCACGCCGAGTATCTGGTGGCCCTCACCGGCGCAGGCTATAGCACCCCCTCCGGCATTCCGGACTTCCGCAGCCCGCATTCGGGATTATGGGAACGCTACAATCCAGCGGAAGTTGCCAGTTTGCACGGCTTTCGGTTGCACCCGGAACGCTTTTACGACTGGATACGCCCGTTGGCACGCTTGTTGCTGGAAGCCAAGCCAAACCCCGCCCACTACGCGCTGGCGCGGCTGGAAGCGCGCGGCAAGCTGCGCAGCATCATCACGCAAAATATCGATATGCTCCACACACGCGCAGGCTCGCAAACGGTCTATGAGCTGCACGGCCATCTGCGCGAAATGACCTGCATTCACTGTTTCACCACCTATCCGGCTCAAGAACGCATCACCCAATTTTTGCAAGACGGCGAGCTGCCCCGCTGCGAACGCTGCGGGCACGTGCTCAAACCGGACGTGATCCTGTTCGGCGAGCAGTTGCCCGCGCACACGCTCGCCGCCGCACGCCGTGAGGCGCGCCGATGTGATGTGATGTTGGTGGCCGGTTCGTCGCTAGAAGTCTACCCCGCCGCCGAATTACCGGCGATGGCTCAACACTTCGGCGCGGCTTTGATCCTGGTCAATTTAACACCAACCGCGATAGATTCGCAGGCCGAGGTGGTCATCCACGCTGACGTGGCAGAGGTGATCCCCCAGCTTGTCGAAGCGCTAGAAACCGGTTAATGTAAGGCTTATGACCCAACAACAATATGTTCCGCTCGAACAGTACGAACGCTTGATGGCGCGCTATGAGCGGCTGATCGAGATCAGCCAAAAGCTCAATTCCACGCTGGACTTGGGCGCGTTGTTACGCCGCATTCTGGATGCCGCCACCGAGCTGACCGAAACCGAATACGCCTCTATCTTGCTCATAGACCCGGCCAGCGGCCAGCTCCGTTTTGAGGCTTCTTCCAACCTTTCTCGCGCAGAAATGGAGGCAATCCCCGTCCCGCTGGAAGGCAGCTTGGCCGGTTGGGTGGTTACGCACGGCGAGCCGGTGCTTGTCGAGGACGCGCGCCAGGATCAACGCTGGTTTCCCCGCGTAGACAAAACGACGCAGCTCATCACGCGGAGTTTGCTGGCCGTGCCGATGAACGTGCAGGGCGAATCTATCGGCGTGCTCGAAGTGATCAACAAGCACGTGGGCAAAAGTTGGACGCAAGAAGACGTGGACACGCTTTCCACGCTGGCAAACCAGGCGGCCATCGCCGTCCAAAATGCACGGCTCTTCCAACAAAGCGACTTCATCGCGGAGATGGTACACGAGCTGCGCACGCCGTTGGCCGCGCTCAAAGCCAGTATCGCCCTGCTCTTGCGCCCCACCCTGCCCGAGGAGATGCGCGAGGAGATCGTGCGCACCATGCACGACGAAACCGAGCGCCTGACGAATCTCACCAACGACTTTTTGGACTTGGCACGGCTGGAGTCCGGACGGACACGGCTGGCCCCCACCCAGTTTGAAGTGCGCGAGCTGATCGAGGAGTGCGTCGAGCTGGTGCGCCCGCGCGCCGCCGAGCGCCACATCACCATCCACGTTCAGGGTGCGCGCCACGCCACAGAAGCCGACCGCAACAAGATCAAGCAAGTGCTGCTCAATTTGCTCACTAACGCGATCAAGTACAACCGCGAGGGCGGCACGATCACTTGCGCAGTTGAAACATCTGCCGAAGCCACCGACCGTTGCCCGCCCGACCATCTGCTGATCAGCGTAGCGGATAGCGGGGTCGGGATGAGCGAAGAAGAGCAATCGCACATCTTCGAAAAATTTTACCGTGCGCCCACCGTCGCCAGCGACGTAGGCGGCACGGGGCTTGGGTTGGCGATTGCGCGGTGCATCGTCGAGGCGCACGAATGCCAGATGGGTTTCACCAGCGAGCAAGGCGTAGGCACAACATTTTACTTTACCCTGCCCGCCGTAGAAACGCACATCGAGCACGACAAACACTTGCCCGGCAGCGCCGAACTGACCTCCACCCCAGAAGATTGAACCGCAGCGGCGCTACGGCGCTAACAACACTTTGAGCACCCCGCGACGGGCGGCGTGCTCAAAGGCGGCTTTCGCCTCCGCAAGCGGGTAACGCGCCTCGATCAACGGCTGGACATCCACCAAGCCTTGCTCCAAAAGCCGCAACGCCGCCTCGAACGGCCCGCAACGGCTGCCCACCAAGTGGATTTCCTCCACCACCACGCGCGTCAAATCCGCTTGCGGCAAACCGTGATAGGTGCTTTTGAGCACAACCGTTCCGCGTGGACGCACGATCTCCAGCGCGTCGGCAAAACCCGCAGGGTTGCCCGTCACCTCAACCACCACGTCGGCCAATCCGTTGGGCACGTCCTGGCGCCGCACCGCGCGGATGCCCCAAGCCGTCAACAACGCTTCTTGGCGCTCGTGGCGCACGATCACGCTGAGATCGGCGCCCGTGAGCTTGAGCACTTGCGCGATCAGCATTCCCAACTTGCCCGCACCGATCACAACCACGCGGTCGGTAGGGTGAATGTGGACATCTTCCACAATGCGACAAGCGGCGGCCAGCGGCTCGGTGAAGACGGCCTGCTCGTCGGGCACACTCGGCGGCACGCGCAACAAATTTCGGCTCGCCAGACGAAAAACGTCCGCAAACGCGCCGTCGTAGTTGTAGATGCCGAGCACTGAGCGGTTGCGGCAATGTTCCGGCACGCCTCGCCGACACATATCACAGCTTCCGCAGGCCACATTAATCGCGCCGACCACACGTTGCCCGACCCACTCCGCAGGGCCGGCAACCACATCGCCGACGAACTCGTGCCCCAAAACGCCCCGAAACCCTTTGTACCCCGCCATCAGCTCCAAATCGGTGTTGCAAATGCCGCCCAGCCGCAAACGGATCAGCGCCTCGTCCGAGGCAGGGGTCGGCTGGGGACGCTCGATCACGCGCAATTCCCCATCGAAAAACACCGCTCGCCCTGTTTTTTCGCTCATGGTGTGCCCTTCCTTGTAAAATGCGCTCATCGTGTCACCGTATTGTAAAGGCGACCACGCCGGGAAGCGAATACGATTGCCCCTTTGCCTGAGTAAGGGATGGACACGCAAGAAAGGCTGGGCAGGCACGCTTCCCCGTGCTA
>JALSSH010000607.1 GCA_026984385.1 Ardenticatenia bacterium
GATGATGATGCGGTGGGCCAAAGCCGGCTCGGCCAGCGCTTTAACGTCGTCGGGCAACACATAGTCGCGTCCGGCGACGGCGGCGCGCGCTTGCGCAGTGCGGAAAAGGGTCAGCGCGCCGCGTGGACTTGCGCCCAAATACACGTCCGGATGCTGACGGGACATGGTGACCAGGTTCACGATGTAGGTTTTCACGTCCTGGCTCAAATAGACTTGGCGCACGGCCTGTTGGGCGGCCAGCAGCTCTTCCACCGAGACCACCTGCTGCAACGTGACCAGCGGATGCTGATACTGTTGCGAGTCTAACATGGCGATCTCTTCTTGCGGCGTGGGATAACCCAGGTGAATGCGCAGCATGAAGCGGTCGAGCTGTGCTTCCGGCAACGGGAACGTGCCCTCGTACTCAATCGGGTTTTGCGTGGCGATGACCAGGAACGGATCGTGCAAGGGATAGGTGTGCCCGTCTACGGTCACTTGGCGTTCTTCCATCGCTTCCAGCAAGGCGGCTTGGGTTTTGGGCGTGGCGCGGTTGATCTCGTCAGTGAGCACGATCTGGGACATGATCGGCCCGGGGCGGAACTCAAATTCGCCCGTGCGCTGGTTATAGACCGAAACGCCCGTCACGTCCGAAGGTAGCATATCGGGCGTGAACTGTATGCGGCTGAAGGACGCACCGATGGAGCGGGCCAGCGCGCGCGCCAGCATCGTTTTGCCCACGCCGGGCACGTCTTCGATCAAAATATGCCCCTGGCACAACAACCCCAGCACCGTCAGGCGAATTTCCGCGCGCTTGCCGATAATCACCTGCGCGACGTTGTCAATGAGTCGCTCGGCGACAGATTGCACGATGTTCATAGGGGGTATCTCACCTTTGTTTCGTTGGGTTGGGTGTGTAACGCTGAGGATTATAGCGTAGGACAGGCGTGGCTGGGTAGCGCGTGTTGCGGCGGGCGGCTCACGACAGCTCAGCGGAACGCCGACGATAGCCCCATGCGTGTGGCCTCGGCCCTTCCGGAAATTTACATTTCGCCAGCGCCCAAATAACACTTTGTTTACATCTATCCCTTACGCTGCGAGAAACGCCCGTTAGAGCAGGAGAGGCCCGCTATGCAAATGACTCGTCGCACGTTTCTGGCTGCTTTAGCCGGCGCAGGCACTGCTGCTGTGCTGGAACACGCGCTGGCCGATCCCGGCGGCTTGCCCTCTGCGTTGTTGCCGGTGAGCGCTGCAGAACGCGGAGACTTTGCCGCCCACGTGATGCACCGCTTGACGTTCGGGCCGCGCCCCGGTCTGTTGGAAGAAATTCGCGGCACAGGGGCGGAAACCTGGATCGAGCGTCAGGTGGCCTACGACACGCTCGCCGAAAGCGCCGAGTTGCAAGAAAAGCTCCGTCGCCTGGAAACGCTCTGGCTCTCGCCGACTGAAATTTTTAGCTCGGGAGAGTTCCCCGAAGAACGCGGGCGCTATATCCAGGAGATGCAAGCCGCCGCCATCTTGCGCGCCGCCTACAGCACGCGCCAACTTTATGAGCTGATGGTGCAGTTTTGGCACAACCACTTCAGCATCTTTATGGCAGAAGGGCCGATCGTTTACCTCCAGGCCACCCACGACCGCGAGGTGATCCGCCCGCACGCGCTGGGGCGCTTCTTCGATCTGCTCAACGCCACAGCGCACAGCCCCGCTATGCTGATCTACCTAGACAACGCCAGCAGCAATCGCCGCGCGCCCAACGAGAACTACGCCCGCGAGCTTTTGGAGCTGCACACCCTGGGCGTAGACGGTGGCTACACGGAAGACGACGTCAAAGCGCTGGCACGCTTGCTGACCGGCTGGTCGGTGAGTGGTCCGCGCGACGCAGGTGGAAACTTCGGCACATTCGTGTTTCGTGAGCGCGCCCATGAGCCGAGCGAACAAGTGCTGCTCGGGCAGACATTCGATGGCGCGCAGGGAGAAGAAGCTGGCGTCCAAGCGCTGGCGATGCTGGCTGACCACCCTAGCACGGCGCATTTTATCGCCACCAAGCTCGTGCGCCGCTTTGTGGCCGACGATCCGCCCGAAGCATTGGTGAAGACGGCGGCGGAAACGTTTTTGGCAAGCGACGGAGACATCCGCGCGGTGTTGCGCGTCATCTTCGCCAGCGAGGAATTTCATAACGCGCCGCCCAAGCTGAAGTTGCCCTGGAACTACTTGGTTAGCCTACTCCGTGCCTTTGAGGCGCGTTTCGAGGTTGGCACCCCGCGCCGGATCGGTACGCTGGCGCAATACATCCGCGCTTTGGGACACGTCCCCTTCCTGCACAGCACGCCGGACGGCTATCCGGACGTGGCCGAGGCCTGGCGGGACAATTTGCTAGGGCGTTGGAATCTGGCTATGGCCCTGGTGCTGAACTTGGTGCCCGGGGTGCGCGTAGACTTGGCGGGGCTGGTGCAGCGTGCCGATATCCCCGCCACGCCACGCGCCGTCTTTGACTTCTTCACCGACTTGTTGCTGGGCTACTCGCTCAGCGAAGCCGAACGCCGCGAGCTTTGGGACTATGTGAGCGCCAACGGAGAGCCAAACTTGCAGACGGAAGACGGATTGATCCGCATGGCCGAGGGTATCGCGTTGCTGGCGGCTTCGCCCGCCTTCCAATATCGCTAGGCGTGCAAGCAAAAGCTAAGGAGACCGCACCATGACAAATAAACCATCACGCCGCATCTCCCGCCGCGCTTTTCTTCGACAAAGCGGCGCACTGGCCGGCTTGAGCGCCTCGCTCGCTGTGTTTCCTTCTTGGATGCCGCGCCTGAGCTTCGCTCCCCGCTACGAAAATCCGCCCGGGGATGTGTTGGTGTATATCTTTTTGCGCGGCGGCGCGGACGGGCTGAATATGATTGTGCCGCACGCCGACGCGGACTACTACACCGCCCGCCCACAAATCGCCGTGCCGGAAGCCGAAGTGCTCGATTTGGATGGCTTCTTCGGGCTGCACCCCGCCCTTGCGCCACTGCTGCCGATCTTCCAAGATGGGAACATGGTGGCCGTGCACGCGGTGGGCAATCCGAACCCCACCCGTAGCCACTTTGACGCGCAACACCTGGTGGAAAGCGGCGCCCAAGCCAAGTTGGACTCCGGCTGGGTGGGGAGACATCTGGCCGCGCTACATCCGGAAAGCGACGCGCCGCTGCGTGCGGTCGGCTGGGGTATCTCGGTTCAGCGGGCGCTGCATGGCACGAAAGCTATTGCGCTGCAAAGCATCGTGGACTACCACCTCCAGGGTCGTTCGGAAGCTGCCCAGGCGATGCTGGAAACGCTCGACGCCCTTTACACGCTGGATCAATACGGCTTGGCCGAAGCCGCCCACGCCACCCGAGACGCGGTGCAAGTGGTGCAAAGCGTAAACGTAGACGCCTACCCGCCGCAGAACAGCGCCACCTATCCTGAAGACGACTTCGGCCAGGCGTTGCGCCAAACCGCCGTGCTCATGCGCGCCGAAGTAGGGTTGGAGGCGGCCTGTATTGATCTCGGGGGGTGGGACACGCACGAAAACCAGGGCAGCGTAGAGGGCCGCCAGGCCCAAGTGATGCAGCAACTCGCCCAGGGGTTGGCCGCCTTCTACACCGATCTTGGCCCGCAGGTCGAACGGGTGACTGTCGTGGTGATGAGCGAGTTCGGACGGCGCGTGACCGAAAATGCGTCCGGCGGCACGGATCACGGGCACGGAAATATGATGCTGGTGATGGGAAGCGAGCTGACCGCGCGCCCTGTGATCGCCCAATGGCCCACGTTGACCGAAGAAGCGCGGGATCGGGGTGACCTGGCGATCACGATTGACTACCGCAGCGTGCTGAGCGAGATTTTGCAGCACAAGCTGGGCGCAACGGCGTTGGAACGTGTGTTTCCGGACTTCGCGCCACAGCCGGTGGGTCTGGTCGCGGCACGCTGAAGCGGTGACGGCATTGCTCTACGGCTGTGGGGCATTTGCCGCGCCGTCTCTTTTGCTCAGTCCAACGGGCGAAGCACGCGCGCCGGATTGCCTGCCGCGACCACGCGCGGGGGAATATCGCGCGTCACCACGCTGCCCGCGCCGATCACGCTATGCGCGCCGATGGTCACACCCTTGAGCACCAGCGAGTGCATCCCGATAAAAACGCCGTCCTCGATGGTCACAGGCGCGGTTGTGCCGTCCAGCGGGCGCGCCAAGCGGTCTTCCAGGCGCAGCGGGTGGAAGTCGGTGTCGGTGATGACGCAATTCGCGCCGACCCACACATCATCGCCGATGATGATGCGCTCTTCGGCACAGATCGTGCCACCGGTCATGCCAAAGCCGCGCCCGATGATCAGCTCTGCACCGGCTCGCCGTGTGGAAAGGATCACCGGGTGGTTTGGCCCCAGCGCGTTGCTTTGCGGGATGGAGCGCAGCGAAAGCCCGTCGCCGATGCGGATGGTGCTGTGGCGGTGTTTTTGCAAGATCGGCACGCCATAAAAGCGCCACCCCTTGCCCCAGCGCACGCCCGCCAACGCAAAGAGCGCGCGTGCCGTCGGCCAACTGAGCCAGCGGCGCAGCTCTAAGCGGGCGCGCCAGGGTGTTTCCCAGGCCATGCGCAGTGCCTGGGCGGAAAGCAACCGCGCGGGCGGCGCTACATCGTGGGGGGAGTGTTGTTCGTTCATAAATACCCCTCGATGATGCGCACCAACTGCCTCGCGCGGTGGCGGAAGGTGTGCTCTTTGAGGAAGCGTTCACGGGCGGCTTGGCCCATCTTGCGGCGTGCCTCGTCGTGGCTCAACAGCCAGCGGTAACGCTCGATGGCCTCTTCCGCGCTGTGCACCACGATCAACTCCTTTTCCGGCTCAAACCACGTTTCGATCCCCTCATACGGATTGCAGACCATACACGCACCCAGCGAGGCCAGCTCAAAGGGGCGCGAGCTGGCCGAAGCGAAAACCGAAGCGTGCGCCCGTCGGGTAATCACCAAGTTGATCTTGCTGCGGCAAGCGTATTCGCGCAATTTGCTAAAGGAGAGATAGGGCAAGGTTTGCGCGCGCCCCAGGTCGCCGAGCCGCGTTCCGCGCACCGCAAAGCGCGCCTCCGGCAACGCCAAGCTCGGCTCTTTGACCATCGCGTCGATCCACTGTCCGCGATATTCGCGTCCGTGTCCATAGAAAAAAGCGTCAATATCTTGTGGCACGTCAACGGGGATGAACAAATCCTCGTCCGCGCCATAAAAAAGTGTGTGCACCTCTCGCGCGCCCAGCTCCAAAAGGCCCTTTTTGCCACCCTCACTGTTGGAAAGGAAGGCGGTGTACTCGCTCAGGTCGGCGCCCTGATAGATGCGAAAGCCAGTGGCAAAGCCCATAAAGTTCGGCAGACTGGCGGGCACGTCGCCGTCGTAGAAGAAAACCGGCTTGTTGTGCCGCTCGATGATGTGCTGCGCCAGCCCGGGGATTTGGTTCAGCGGCAGCGTGATCACCAGCACCGCGTCCACGTCCGGCTCGCGGCGCAAGATACGGTCCACGTGCCGCCGCCAACGCGGAGCGATCACGGTTTGGGCGAGCTTGCGCACGGCCTTGTCGGAAAGCCTCTCGGGTTGAGGCGCTGCGCCTTCCACCTGCGTTTGCTTGACGCCGATCACTTTTCGTGCAGCGTCCCGCGCGGCCTTGAAGAGGTCACCTTCCAATTTGGCAGGGTTGGGGGCGGCGCGCCACCAAGGGGTTTCGATGGCCGGCCCCTGGTAGGGCGCGGCGATGATGTCCACGCCCACCTCATAAAGCGCTTTGAGCAGTTGCCACCAGGCGGGCGTGGCGCTAAATGGCTGGGTGAGGTCGAGCGATGAGACGATGACCAACAGTTTCATCGGGTTTGTTTCTCCGTGAGTGTGCAATCAGGCTTTTTCTCGGCGGTGGGCGAGCGCCCGCTCGTAAATTTCCAGCATCTGCGCGGTGTGAGCGCGCAGTGAGAAATGCGCGGCGGCGTGTGCTCGTGCGGCGGCGGCCATGCGCTCCCGCAACGGCACATCGCGTAGCAAACGCAACGCACGCTCGGCCAGCGCGTCCACGTCGTGTGGATTGACCACGAAGCCGGTTTCGCCGTCGCGCACAGCTTCCGCGCCGCCACCAAAGCAGCTCGTGATCGGCGGCGCGCCGCAAGCCATCGCCTCAACGGTCGCCAGCGGGAAGGGCGCAAAATGCGCAGAAAGCACCAGTGCAACGTCCGCCAGGCGAAAGGCGGCGGCGCGTTCGGCCACGCTCAGCGCACCCACGACGCGCACATGCGGCGATAGCGCGGGTGGGACGGTGACCGCGTGGTCGCTCAGCAACACCAGCGCCACTTCCGGAACATCTTTGCGCACCCGCGCCAACACCTCCATCGCCTGCGCGCAACTGTCCGCGTCCGCAGCGTCGCAAAGCAACACCCGCCGCCCACGCAGTTGCCAGCGCTGGCGTAAGGTGCTCACGGCGGCGTCGGTCACGTCCAACGCGCTCAGCTCCAA
>JALSSH010000608.1 GCA_026984385.1 Ardenticatenia bacterium
CGTCTTTGCGGCGGGCGCGTTGATCGGCGCGATCCCCATCGTGATCCTGATCCTGACGTTTCAACGCTTTTTTGTCAGCGGGCTGACCGAAGGCGCGGTGAAAGGATAGAGGCGTGGAGTTCCTTTTCGGCACATTTGCAACGGACGAACTAAAACTCATTCACCATCGCGCCGCGCGGCGCGGTCTGCAACATCGTTTCGAGATTCGCCCGCGAGACCCACTCCCCGCCCAGCCGATCCGCCTGGTGGTGTGGGTAGGCGCGGACGTTTCCGCCGATCACGTAGCGTGCTACTTCACCGCAGACGGCAGCGAACCACGCGGCGCGTTCGGCCAGGCACAGAGCGGGCAGGTCGTGCGTTTGGAGCGCGTGGACGTGGCCTGGGATATGCTCACCTGGGGCTACGGCGAGCGCTGGGAGGGCACGTTGCCGCCACAAGCGGAAGGCGCGGTGCTGCGCTATCGTATCGGCGCGTGGGCGGAAGGCGGCCAGGAGCTTTTCGCGGACTGGCCGCAGGAAAAGCGCGTGGTCGAGCGGGCGGCGCGCGCCTTTTTCGCCAATGAGCCAATCCCCGAAACCACCCCCGCCCCACCCGACGAGGGCACGGTCTTTGACGTGCACATAGACCGCTTGCAACCGCCCGAGTGGGCACGGCAGGCGCTGATCTATCACGTGTTTGTAGACCGCTTTTACCCGGGAGACGGGCGCGCGTGGCAACAGCCCGACGCACTGAGCGGCTTTTACGGGGGCACGCTTTGGGGCGTGCGCGACAAGTTGGACTACATCGCGGAGCTGGGCGCGACGTGCATTTGGCTTAGCCCGACTTGGCCCAGCCCCTCGCATCACGGCTACGACGTAACCGACTATGGGCGGGTCGAGCCGCGCTTGGGCGGGGACGAGGCATTGCGTGTGCTGGTGGAAGCGGCACACGCGCGCGGTATCCGCGTGTTGCTGGACTTGGTCTGCAACCATATCTCCCGCGAGCATCCGATCTTTCAAGAGGCGCTGCGCGACCCGCAAAGCCCCTACAGGGCATGGTTCACCTTTGACGCGCGCGAGCCGCACGGCTATCGCTCCTTTTTCGGCGTGCGTGAAATGCCCAAGCTCAATTTAGCGCACCCGGAAGCGCGGGCCTGGATGCTGGAGATCGCGCGCTATTGGTTGCGCGAATTTGATGTGGACGGCTACCGCCTGGACCACGCGGCGGGGCCTGGCCCGGGCTTTTGGTCGGACTTCCGCGCGGCTTGTCGCGCTGAAAAGGCCGATGCCTTTTGCTTCGGCGAGCTGATCGACCAACCGACCTCGCTTCTGCCGTATATCGGGCGACTGGATGGCGCGCTGGACTTTCAGATTGCCGAGGCGCTGCGCAAAACGTATGCGCGCGGTGAGTGGTCAGAAGCGGACTTGGAGCGCTTTTTGGCGCGGCACGAGGCTTTTTGGGCAGACGAGGGCGACTTTGTCCGTTTGGCCTTCATAGACAACCACGATATGGACCGTTTCCTCTACGCGGCGGGTGGAGATGTGGGCGCGTTGCGGCGCGCGTTGGAGCGCTTGTTGGCCTTGCCGCATCCGCTGGTGCTGTACTACGGGACGGAAGTGGGGCTGAGCCAGCGTTGGAGCACGCGCGACGGGCGCGGATTGGAAGTCGCCCGCGAGCCGATGCGCTGGGGGGACGCTCAAAACCATGAGTTGCTCGCCGTGTACCGGACATTGGCCGCCCGCCGAGCCGCACGGGGAAGCATTGAATAAAAACGAGCAACCCCGAAAGATCGCGCGGCCAAGCGCTTGGCCTGTGCGTGCAATCAGCGCAGAGCGATCGGGCGATATTTTCCGCGTGCCCTTGCTCGGGGCCTTTATTTCTATGACGCACACAAGCGCACGTGCTATACTTGAGGACGCATCGCAACGCAAACACAGACGGGGCACGTTATGACCTTCCAAAACATTCGCCCGGGCCGCGTCATGCTGGCCGTTTTTCTTATTTTTGCGCTCAACCTCGGGGCGAGCCTGGCTGTTTCCACCGTCTACGTGATGACGCGCGTGGTTGACGTGGTTGACCCTAACGCGACATCACAAGAACAAGAAGAAGCGCTCCAAAAGGAAATTGACGCGCTGATGACGGAGGTACAAAACGGCTCAGACGCGATCACGCGGCTGAACGTAGCGCAATGGTCGCTCGCCACGCTGATTACATTGGCGGTGTCCTATCTTGTGGTGCGCCAAGCGGCCACCGATCCCGCCCAGGCCACCGGTTATGGCGTCCTGATCGGCTTGGGAGTTTTGCTGGTTTACGGGCTGTGCATTTGTGGGGCCGTTGTCAATGGGAGCATCCGATTGGCTTTTTTGGTGCTCATCTTCTTGGCGGCGCTGTTGGGGGGGCAATGGGCCGGACGTCACCCCAAGGCTCAGGTTTCCACACAGGAGATTGCCGCTGTGCCCGGGTTGTTCACCTCACCGCCACCCGCAGCCGGAAGGCTCTCGGCGGAAACGTATTACAACATGGGCGTCCAAGCAGCGCTTGGCGGCAGAAGCGAAGAAGCTCGCCAACACTTCACCCGCGCTGTGCAACAAAACCCACACTATGTAGAAGCCTGGCTACAACTCGCCAATCTTTCCGAAACACCCGAACAAGCGTGGAACTATGTGCAACAGGCGCGCTCGCTTTCCCCGAATGACCCCGCCGTTCAGCAAGCGGTAGCGATCATTTGGCCGCAAGTAAGCGCCAGCGCTGCCGGAAACGAGCCGCCACGCAATCAGCCGCCTTACCCCGGCGGCGAACAAGACGACGTGCACATCCCCAGCACGCGACTTGCGGGCAACGAGCATTCGCCGAACGCCTCACCGGAAGAAGACGAGAATATGAACGAGCCGCCTCCCTCTCAAACGCTCTAAACCAAACGGGCGGGGTTGCGTTTTCCCCGCCCGCGTTGTTTTTACTCCACACGGAGCGAACTCAGCATATCCTCGTACACACGCGACCATAAATCCCACCCGTATTTGCCGGTGGTGGTCAACTTGAGCACGATCACGCGACCGTCTGTGGTGGTCATCGCGCCGATGGTGGTCGTCACGGGCGGGTCTTGCGTTGTGTCTTTGCCGACAGCGATCACGCCTCGCAGTGTTTCGGTCTGCCAGTCGGCGCGTGCCGGCGCATCAAGGGCAGCGGTAGCCGCCTCGACCGAGTCCGCCCAATAGACTTCAAAAACCGCGCGTTCGTCGTATTTGTTGCGTTCGGAAGGCTCAATCACGATCAGCACACCATCGGGCGCTTCCTCGCCGCTGCGCGCCGTGAAGTAGCGCGCGGGGTAGTTGATATGCACACCGTCAGCGCTCGCTTCACCGTCCAGAGGCAAATCTAGGGCTGCGGGGCACTCTTCGTCGTTTGGATCGCTACACCCGGGCAGTTTGGCGTCGTCTCCACCGCTTGCGTCCGCGCCCACGTTCAAGCCGGGGCCGGACAAATTTAGGCCAGGCGTGCCACTTCCCTCGGCGGTGGGCGTCTTTGCCGTTTCGGAACTCTTTCCGCCGCACGCAGCCAACCCTAACGCCAACACCATGAGCGCCACGCTCCACAAACGCCAATTTCTCCGTAGCATTGCCAACACTCCTTCGCCCGCTCTGCAGAGACAACAGCGCCCCAAAGTTTAACGTTGTTGTGCGGCGCGTCAAGCACAGCTCGGCCCTTTTTCTTCCAATTTCGGCCTGCGTAGCGGCCAGAGCTTGTTATACTAGGGCTATGCGCGGTTTGTGAGCGGGGGTCGCCAAGATGATGAACGTTCGATCCACAGCGGATGCCAATAATTTTTCTGTGCTCGGCCCGATGCAAGAAGAACAGGAGCAATTCCAGCGCACCTACCCTCATGTGGACTGGAGCGCGCTTGAGCGGTTGCGTGTGCAAGAATACGATCGCCTGGAACATCAGGGACATATCTACCTGGATTACACCGGTGGCAGCCTTTATGCCCAAAGCCAGATTGACGCCCACATGGCGCTGTTGCGCGACGGTGTTTTCGGTAACCCGCACTCCAACAATCCCACTTCTTCGGTGGCGACGCGCTTGGTGGAAGAAGCGCGCGCGGCAGTGCTGAACTATTTCAACGCCTCGCCGAATGAGTATCTGGCAATTTTCACCCCGAACGCCAGCGGCGCGCTGAAGCTGGTTGGGGAATCCTACCCGTTTGAAAACAAAGGGCAATATCTGCTGCTTTTTGACAACCACAACTCAGTGAACGGCATTCGAGAATTTGCGCGAGCGCGTGGGGCCGAAGTACATTACGCGCCGGTTGTGCCGCCGCAGTTGCGCATTGACGAAGAGGCGCTGCGCGCACACCTGGCCCGCGCTATCTCGGACGGCAACAATTTGTTTGCCTATCCCGCACAATCCAATTTTTCCGGCGTGCAACACTCGCTGGAATGGATCGCGCACGCGCACACCAAAGGGTGGGATGTGCTGCTGGATGCAGCGGCGTTTGTGCCGACCAATCGGCTGGACTTGAGCCGCTGGCATCCGGATTTTGTGTCGCTTTCGTTCTACAAGATGTTCGGCTATCCCACCGGCATCGGCTGCCTTTTGGCACGGCGAGACGTGGTGCGAAAGCTGCGCCGCCCCTGGTTCGCGGGCGGCACGATTACCGTCGCCTCGGTGGCCGGAGACGTGTACTATCTCCAGGAGGGCGAGGCAGCCTTTGAGGACGGCACGGTAAACTATTTGGGGCTGCCTGCGATCACGATTGGGTTGCAACACATGCAGCATGTGGGGATCGAGACGATCCATGCGCGCGTGCACGCGCTGACCGAATGGCTGTTGGAGCGTCTGGTGAGTTTGCGCCACAGCAACAGCGCACCGCTGATCCACCTTTACGGCCCGCCGAACGGCGAAGCGCGCAGCGGCACGATTGCGTTTAATTTCTACGATCCGCAAGGCACGTTGTTTGACTACCGCGAGGTGGAAGAAGAAGCCTTCGAGTGGAAAATCTCGCTGCGCACCGGTTGTTTTTGTAACCCGGGCGCCGGAGAGCAAGCTCACGGCTTGACCGAGATCAACCTATCTGAGTGCTTTGAGGGCCGCGAGCGCGTGACGTTTGATGACTTTGTGCGCATGATGAGCGGCAAGATCGGCGACGCGGTGGGCGCGGTGCGCATCTCGTTGGGCATCGCCTCCACGTTCGACGACGTGTACCGTTTCGTGCAATTCGCCGAAAACTTCCGCGATCGGCCCGCCGTAGACCGAGGGACTGCCTCATAAACGCCCGCCGTCGCGGGGGCGCGCCGCCGTGCGCCTTCGGCGCACCACGCGCGGCGGATGCCGCGCGTCAGCCGCGCACAGCGCGGCTAGGCGGCGCGCCCGATCCGCGCACGTGCTCGCAGCGCCGATCCTTCACCCTACCCACACAGGAGCAACACTCATGTCCCCTACCCCGAACTACCCCGCATGGGACGCCGAGGAAATGCGCCGCCGCATCTGCGAAGTGGGCCGTCGTCTCTACGAGCTGTTTTTCGTGGCGGGCAACGACGGCAACATCTCGGTGCGGCTCAACGCGGACGAAATCCTGATCACGCCCACCAACGTCAGCAAGGGCACAATGCGTCCCGAAGACATGATCACGCTCTCGCCGGAAGGGGAACTACTGAACGCGCCGAACGGCGCGCGCCCCTCTTCCGAGTATCGAATGCACTTGACCATCTACCGTCACCGTCCGGATGTGCGCGCTGTGGTCCACGCCCATCCGCCGACCGCTACCGGTTTCGCGGTTGCGGGCGTGGGGCTGGATCGTCCCTTTTTGCCCGAGGCGGTCATCCGCACCGGCGGCACGCCGCTTGTGCCCTACGCCATTCCGGGCGGCGACGAGTTGCCCCAGTCCATCGTGCCCTATCTGGCAGGGCATCAAGCGCTGCTGCTGGGCAATCATGGCGCGGTCGCCTACGCCCCGACGCTCACCGAAGCGCTTTTCGGCATGGAAACGGTCGAGTTGAACGCGCGTATTTACCTCACCGCGCACCAACTCGGCCACATCAACTTCCTGACCGACGCGCAGATCGCCGCGCTGCGGGAGCGCTATGACGTGTGAGCGCGTGGCACGCTGCACCGATGTCGCCATCGGAGGCGTGGCGTGGGGCACGCTGGCGTTGACGGCTCTCGGCGGCGCTTTTGCCCCACACGCCACGCTGGTTGGGGTCACCGTGCTGGCGCTTTACGTAGGCGCGCGCACTTTGTGGGGCGCGCTGCACGCTTGGCGCGGCGCGCGCCTGGTACATCGTGCGGAAAACGCCCCGCTTGCCACGCCCGACGTCGTGCATCACTTGGTCGTGCTGCCAAACAAAGACGAGCCGCTTTCGGTGTTGCAACGCACGTTAGCACACCTGGCCGCGCTACCCCAGGCGCACACTTTGACGCTGGTGTTGGCGATGGAAGCCGCCG
>JALSSH010000609.1 GCA_026984385.1 Ardenticatenia bacterium
GCAATCCGAAGGGGCGCTCACCTTGTTGCAAACGGTGGACATCCCGCACGAGTTAGGGCGTCCGTTGGCGCACAACGTGCTCAAGCTGTTTCGCGCCGCCGTTGACCCCATCCGTCACCGCGTTTACGTTTCCGGCATTATGACGCCGCACATCGGCATTTGGGACGGCGCAGCGGGCGCTTGGGTCGGCACGTTGGATACAGGGCTTGCCAACACCAAAGCGCTCAAATATCTGGCGCTTGACCCGGTCGCCAATCGCCTTTATGTGCGCGACGCCACGCACCAACAGTTATTGGCGATTGACGTTGCCAACGACACCGTGCTGGCCTCGGTCGCCATTCCGCAGCAACTCGGCACATTCCAACCCGACCCTGCGCGGGGGTTGCTCTATCTGGTGACGGGCGAAGCACCGAGCTTCCGCGCTTTGGATGGCGCGACATTGGAGACGGTTTACACCGACGAGACGATGGGGCGGGGCATCATTCAGTCGGCGCTCAACGAAGCGGAGGACGCGCTCTACTTATTGGACGGCGCGACGCGCGGCGAAGGGCGCATCTTCCGCTTCGACCTGGCTCAGCGGACGAACGAGGAGGTTTTCGCGTTCTCGCTGCCGCCTAATCAGCGAGTGGGCGCGCTGAAGTGGGACGCGCGCGGTCGGCGTTTTATCGTTGGTGGGGCGGGCACGGTGTTTGTTTTGGACGAGCGCGGAAAAATCCTAACCAGCATTCCTATCCCGCGCGAGTTGGAATATCGCGCGATGGAGTTTGACCCGGTCGGGGAGCAGATCGCGGTGCTTTTCCAGAAGCGCTCGCCACACACGCCCGAAGCGCCGCTCAACGGTGTGGGCGGGCGTGTGATCTTCTTCTCGCCGGAAGACGGGCGCGAGTTGGGCGCGCTGGACTTCGGGCGCAATTTGCGCTCGCTGGTCGTGGACCCGAGCAGTGGCGATCTCTATTTGCCCAACGGGGACGCTTCCACCCTGTGGCATATTCCCCCCGACCGCAGCGAAGCGATCCCCTTGCGGCTGGGCGACAGCTTGGAGCAGGTCGAGCTGCTTTTGGGCGGCGACCTGATCGCCATGAACAGCCGTTTGGGGGGCAGCTATCTGATGATCTACGACGTGGAAAACGGCACGCTGGAAACGTTCACCGCCGGCACTTGGCCGATCCCGATCCACCCAAACGCAAACGGCGACCGTTTGCTGGTGCTGAACGCTTGGGACAGCACGCTTTCGGTGTTCGGCTTTGCGCCGCAACGGACGCTGCTCGGCACGGTGGCGTTGGGATTGCCGCCCGGCTCAACCGACCGCTTGCCGGACTTGGCCGTAGAAAGCGGGCGCGGCTTGGCTTACGCCGCGTATCCGGAGTTCGGCCAGATCGCGGTGGTGGACTGGGAGCGGATGCAGCCGCTCGCGCTGATTCCGGTGGAAGGCTTCCCCGTCGGCGCAGAAGAAGGCGGCGGCCCCTGGCAATTGCAGGTGGAAGTCAACGAGCAGGCGGGCGTGCTTTTTGCGTTCTGGCTGTGGGAAAGACGCTTGGACCTGTTCGAGACGAGCAGCTATCAACCGCTGGGGAGCGTTACGTTGCCGCCGAAAAGGCGGGGCGGAACATCTGACTTCGACTTGCTCTTTGTGGACGCTGAGCGCAACCGACTTTTTGTCGGCCCGCTGGAGCTGGACGGCACAAGCGGTCAGCCAACCGGTCGGCAGTTGCCGCGCAGTGGCTCGATCTTCGCCATTGCCCCACAAAGCGGCGCTTACTGGGTCGGCAGTGTGGAAAGGCAAGCGGGCGGCGCAATCAACATGGTAAGCGTGGTGGATCGGGAGAGCTTGGCGCTGCGGGCGGCTTACGTGATCGGCCCTGCCACGACCATCGTTCCCAAATACGCCCTGGACTTGCAGCGGCGACGGCTGTATATAGGGGATATGACCAGCGCTCAGCTCAGCATCTACGCGCTGCCCTAAACGCTTTGCTGGGGGCGCGCTTACTAGGAGGGAGTATGTCCGCATTGTTCAGCGAGGAGGCGCTCCGTCGTGCGCTCCGAGCGCGCCCCTTTCGCTTTTACCCGCAAACGGCCAGCACGCAAGACGACGCGCGCGTCTGGGCACTAGCCGACCCACCCGCTCCGCACGGCGCGGTCGTGATCGCCGAGGCGCAAAGCGCCGGGCGTGGACGCCAGGGGCGGCGTTGGCAAGCCGCGCGCGGAACGAGCTTGCTTTTCAGCGTGATTTTGCGTCCGCGCGCGTCGGAGCACTTGCCGCAGTATATGATGGTCGGCGGGCTGGCCGTGCACGATGTGCTAAGCGAGCGGATCGGCGCTGCCGTGACGCTCAAGTGGCCCAACGACGTGCTGATCGGCGGGCGCAAGGTCTGCGGCGTGCTGGCCGAAGGACTGTGGCTGGGCGAAACGCTCAACGCGGTGATCCTGGGCGTCGGGATCAACGTGCGCGCGAACTTCGGCGGGCCGCAGGAAGCGACCAGCGTGGAGGAGGCGTGCGACTGCGCGGTGGATCGGTTAGCGCTGCTGGGCGAGGTGTTGGCGCGTGTGGACGCTTGGGACGCGCAAGTGGGCACGGAGACGCTGCTCGCGGCGTGGCGGGCACGGCTCAGCACGCTGGGGCGGCGCGTGATCGTCTATCCGCGCGACGGCGCGCCCCCCTTCGAGGGCGTGGCGGAAGCGGTGGGGGCCGACGGGGCGCTGATCGTGCGCCTGCCGTCGGGTGAGCGTCAGCCTGTGCGAGCGGCGGATGTGGGCGTGCGCGCGGATTGGGGCTAGAATCCATCGCGGGCGCGTGCGCGGAGAGGGCGCGCCGCCGTGCGCCTTTCGGCGCACCACGCGCGGCGAATGCCGCGCGTCAGCCGCGCGCAGCGCGGCTAGGCGGCGCGCCCCGCGCACAGCGACCGCACGCCTAACCACTGCGGGGAGTGTCCATGAGCATCAAGCTGGACTGGCAGATCGAGTCCGAACAAACGCACACGCGCGCCACCGAAGACCCCCTCGTGCGCCAACGTCGCCGCCGTGCGCAACGTCGCTTTGCGCTGTTGGTGCTTGTGATGGCGGGCGTGCTGGCGCTGATCGTGGCGCTGGTGATCTGGCGTTTGCGCAGCGTGGACGAGCGGCTGCGCAAGGACTTGGTGCGCACCGTCCAGGCGGAGATCGCCGCCTTGCGTGTGGGCGATTTCGCCAACTACATGGCGATCCAGCGCAGCGCTTCGGACGCCTTCATGCAAGCCCAAAGCCGCCGCTTCCAAGACTATCAACAGCTCAAGCAGGCCGGCAGAGTGCAGCTCAGCGGCGACGTGGTCAACGTGGCGATTGACGGGCGACGCGGGCGCGTGGTGCTCGAAGAGGAGCTTGACGGTGTGCCGTATCGCCAAGTGTGGTTCTATTGGTACTACACCGACAGCGGCGACGGCATGGGCGGCTGGCGGCATGTGCCGGACGATCTGACCTTCTGGGGAGCGGAGCGCACCCTAGACCTGCCCGGGGGCGGCAGCGTCCGCTACCGTGAGTTGGACGAACCCTACGCCCAAGCGATAGCCGAAGCGTTGCCGAACTGGTGGGCGGAGCTTTGCGCGGCCCTGCGTTGCGATCCGCCGCCGCCCCCGCAGATCGAGATCGTGCCGCAGCGTCCCTTTGCGCTGAGTTGGGACGGGGACGGCTGGACGTTGCGCGTCAGTTCCCCGCTGGTGGAGCGCGTCCGCGCCGACGCTCCGCTGCCGCCGAACTTCGCCCAAGCGCTGGTTGAGGCGCTGGCGACGCGCTTGGTGCGCTACACAGCGGGCGACGATCCCGCGCCGTACTACACGGACATCGCCTGGCTGCGCGCCGAGTTGGGGCGTTGGGCGGCGGCCCAGGTGCTCGGCACGGCAGGCTCGCCCTTCATAGACTCACTGAGCGCGACCTTCGGCCCGGGCGCGCCGCTCACACTACTCAGCGCGCTCACGCCCACCGCCACGCTGGAAAGCGCGCTGAGCGCCGTAACCGGCGTGCCGATGGAGCAACTGAGCCAAGATCAGCTCAACAGCCTGGCATGGGGGGACTTTTTCCAATGGCGTTTAGCGCTTGAGCCGCAGTTGCTGGTCGAGGGGGAATCCAACGCTTTCCTTGCGCTTTACGCGCAGGAGGACAACTACGCCGCCAGCCAAGCCGCGATTCGCTTGGAAGATCGGCGCTACGCGCTGCAGCCGCCCCCGACCGTACAAAGCGTGCTGATCACTCACGAGCGCGGGCGCACGTTTGCTACGGTCAGCGCGGCGCACTACGACGCAGACGGCGTCCTGCTCCAACAGCAAACGATCTACTGGTGGCTAAGCGGCGGCACATGGCGGCGGCTGGGCTAAGCGCTATTGCGGCGGGGGACACTGGCCCAATGGCGCGACCTGCTCGGCAGGTATCCAGCCGAAGAGCCAATTTCCGTTGCGTTGCGCCGCCGCGTAGTACCACTCCTCATCCGGCTGTCCGCTGCGCGCAAAAATCAGCAGCCCTTCCCCGTTGCGCAAGGTCACGTAACGCGGCGTGACGTTGGTTGTCGTACTCAGCCCTGCCCCATAAGCGCTCACCTGTCCTTCGCACAGCACAGCGTCAAAGACCGACGGCACGCGGCCTTCCAAGCGCACCGTCTCGGCGTCGAAGCGCACCCACCCGCCGCGATTCAACGAGTCGCGTTCAGCTTCCGGCACGTAAAACCACACGCGGTCCGGCGTGTCGGTCAGTCGCCACCACGTTTCCATGCACTGTTGCGGCGCGACCGGCATAAAAGCGTGTGCTTCCACCAACGGCTGTTCGTAAACCCATACGTTCTCCGGCCCCAACGCACACACGCGCGCCGTCGGAGCAGCAGCACGGGGTGAGGGGGTGAGAGCGTCGCTCGTCGGAGAAATCGACGTGCCAGCGGCGACGCGCTCCTCCCCCGTCAACGTACCGGACGTCGCCTCGATTGATGTGCCTCCGCGCAAAAGCCAGTACATCGCTCCCCCACCCAGCGCCGCAAACACGATCAGCACCAACACGGCCCAGACCAGTTTCCAGCGCTTTTCCAGTTCATGCCGCCAACGTGAAGGGTAACGCGGCCCGCGCGGAGGATAAACCGCATTCTGGGGCAACTGATGAAGCAAAGTTCGCCCGCGCACCCCGATTGTGCTTTTGCTTTGTGGAGGGCGCAGACGATAGATCGTCTCTTCAACGGCCAAAGCCTCGCGGATAGCGTTCAACACTTTCTTTGCACAGTCTCGACGGTCCGAACAGTCCACATACTGCACATCTTGAAGCTCCGGCGGCATCTCGATCTCATCGAAGCGCACCGGTATGACTAGCCGATTGGCTCGTGCCGCTTGATACAGCTCCCAACGACACCAATGGGAGCTTAAAGTGTGAGAGGTGATGAGAAAAAGAAAAACGCGCCGCTGCCGAATCTCTTCGCGCAGACGGCGCGGCCAGGTTTCCGACGGGCGTAAACGCTCGTCAAACCACACGTTTAGCCCTGCGCGCTGCAGTCGCCGCACCAGATCGCGCACTCGTCGTTTGTCTTCGTGGCTATAGCTGACAAATACGTCCACCGGCACGACCATTGCCCCCCTCCTACACAAACCGATCTTTAACCATTGTAACACCCCACCCCTTGCGCTCTTCTCAAAGAGTTGTTGGAAAATTGTCAATTCATAAACAAAATACGGGATGCTTGTGAAAACACAAGCATCCCGCCGTGTTGGGTCGCAAAGCAATTCCGCCGCGCGCTATGTGTACTCGTAAAAGCCGCGCCCGCTCTTGCGCCCCAAGTAGCCCGCCGCCACCATCTGCTTGAGCAAGGGACAAGCGCGATATTTCGGGTCGCCCAGCCCCTCGTAGAGCACATTGAGAATCTCCAAGACCACGTCCAGCCCGATAAAGTCCGCCAGCGTCAACGGGCCCATCGGGTGGTTCATGCCCAGCTTCATCACCGTGTCGATCGCTTCCGCCGTGCCCACGCCCTCCATCAGCGCGTAGATCGCCTCGTTGATCATCGGGATCAGGATGCGGTTGGCAATGAAGCCCGGGTAGTCGGCAGCTTGCACCGGCGTTTTGTCCAACGCCCGCGCCAGCGCTATCGTCGTCTCCAGCGTCTCTTCGTCGGTTGCCAGCCCGGGGATGACCTCCACCAACTTCATGATCGGGACGGGGTTCATAAAGTGCATCCCGATCACCTGTTGCGGGCGGGCAGTGGCGGCGCCCAGCTCGGTGATGGAAATGGACGAGGTGTTGCTCGCCAAGATCGCCTCAGGGCGGGTTAGCGCGTCCAGCTCTTGGAAAATCTCCAGCTTCAGCGCGCGTCGCTCGCTGACCGCCTCGATCACCATATCCGCCTCGGCGACGGCGTCCAGCGCCAGGGCCGTGCTGAGGTTTTCC
>JALSSH010000610.1 GCA_026984385.1 Ardenticatenia bacterium
GCCCCGCTTGCAAAGGATCGTGGAGCGTCCAGCCGAGCAAGCGCACGTCCACGTCGGAGGGCACGTCCAGCGGGTGCGCGATGGGCAGGGCATCTTGGCTCGCCCGCCAAAACGTGAAGCGCCCGCCGTCGCGCAAAGTCAGCGGCGCGCCAAGCGGCTCACCGACCAGCGGCGGGGGCGGCGCTGGGGCGTTGGGCGGCGCGAAGCTCACGTATAGCCCTCGGGTGCGCGGCACGATCTGCGCGCGCGAGAAGTCGCCGACCTCTTGGGCGCGCAGCGCGTGCCCGGCCAGCGTAGCGCTCGTCCAAGGGGGCATCGGGGCGAAGATCGCCGTTTGCGCGTCTGTCACCGCGCGCAGTCGCGCGCCCAGCGCGGTCGCTTCGGCGAGCGGCAGCACACCCGCGCCGTCTTCGCTGGGGTAAGCGTGGCTTTCCTGGGCAAAGCGCACCGCGTTCAGCCCGTTGAGCGTGCCCCCCCACCCCAACGCGATCACCAGCGCTCCCCAGGCCACGCGCCCCACCCACTCATGGCGTCGGCGCAGCCCGTCGAGCACCGCTTGCGCGCCCCAGCCCGCCAACCCGTGCCCCGCCGGCACACTCAGCAGCAAATAGAAGGGGTGCACCGCGCGCGAAACGTAGCTCATCATCAGCACGGGCAGCGCCCACCAGATCAGCAAGATCGCCGCCACGTCCCGCTCGGGCGACTTGCGCCGCCCTCGCGCCAACGCCACCGCGATCCCCAAGCCAAGCAGCAGCACCACGCCCCAGTGCACAGGACGGCTCAACCGCTGGCGTAGCGCGGCGTCGTCTTGCGGCGCGTTGACCCCACGCACATCCGCGTAACCGCCGCCGCTCACCAGCCGCAGCGCGTGTTCCAACGCCTCGGAGCGCAGCCGCGCGCCCCCTTCGGCGAACGCTTGGGCACGGGCGCGCGTATCCCCCCATTGCCGCGCTAACCCCAGCCCGTAAAGCCCCATCAACAGCGCGAAGATCAACACGCCGCCCGCCAAAGCACGCTTGGGCACGCGCCGCCAGTAGAGCGCGAGCAACACTCCCACCGTCGCGATCAGCGCGTAAGCCAACAAATACGTGTGCGCAAAAAGCGCCAGCCCGACCAGCGCGATCAGCGTGCGGCGGCGTGGATGCCGCGCCCTCCCGAGCAAAACCGGCGTCAACGCCCAAAAGATCAGCGCCACGAAAAACGGCGTCAGCGCCTGAACCCAGGTGCGGCGACTGTCCTCGACGATCCAGGGGTTGAGCGCAAAAAGCCACGTGCCGATCAGCGCCGCGCGCACGCCCACCATCCGCCGCAAGGCGCGGTACACCAAGCCCACCGCCAACGTGTTCAGCCCCAGCGTCAACACGTAGGCCATGAGCGGATGCCGCCACAGCGCCAGCAGCGGGAGGTAAAAATAGCCGGTCAGCGGCGGGTTGGCGAAGAGCACCGACGTTCCTTGCCCGGCCAGGGGCAATGCGCCGCGATCCAACGTGCGCAGCGCCTGCCAAACCGGATAGGCTTGGTCAATGTTGTACTCGATGGCGCCCCAACGCTGGAAACGTAACCACGCGCCCAGCGCCACGATCACGGCGAGCAAGGCGCGCTCGGCGCGTGTTCGGTCCGACATACGGCGTTCCCCTTTCTGCGTGCGAAACTCTCGCGCTGCGCGGATTATACCGTAGCGTCCCAGCGGTGAAGGCGGCGCGCGCGAGGTCAGCGCGTCAGCGCTGGGCGACGTGCGCGCCGCCCGCGCGCGGGTGACGTGCCGCGCCGCCGCGAAGTGGCGTGCGCGGCGCAAGGTCGCGCGCGCAAGCCGCACACGCGCTCGCCGTTCCGCAGCGCTGCGCTCTGCGGTATAATGCCCTCGTGCGCCCGCACAACCCTTTGGAGGACAAGATGACCGACGTTTTGACAACCGTTTTTCGTAAATACGACATTCGCGGCACGGCGGTCGGGCCGGACGCCCAGCTCACCCCCGAACTCGCCCGCTTGGTCGGCCAGGCTTACGGCACTTACGTTCAGCGCGAACTGGGGCTGACGCAAATCTTCGTCGGTGGGGACAACCGCCTCAGCACCCCGCCGCTCAAGGACGCCATTATCGCAGGTGTGCAATCTACCGGCTTGCGCGTGGTGGATATCGGCGAAGTGTTGACCCCCACCGTCTATTTCGCCTCCGCGTCCCACGAAAACGCAGGCGGCATAATGATCACCGGCAGCCACCTGACCACCCAATACAACGGGATCAAGATGGCTTACGGCGCGTTGGCGTTGGCCGGTGAGCAGATCCAAGCCCTGCTGCGCTTGATCCAAGCCGACGACTTCGCCCAGGGGCAAGGCGAGCTGGTGCAGGATTTCGACATGATCCACCGCCACATGCAAACGATCAAAGGCAAGGTGCGCATGGGGCCGCGCAAGCTCAAAGTGGTGGTGGACGCAGGGAACGGGCTAAGCGGCACATACGTTCCGCCGATCATGGAAGCGCTCGGCGTGGAGGTGGTCTGCCTTTATTGCGAGCCGGACGGCACGTTCCCAAACCACTTGCCCAACCCGGAGGACCCGGAGCTGACCAAAGACCTGGAGGCCGCCGTTGTGCAACACGGCGCCGACTTCGGGATCGGCTTCGACGGCGACGCCGACCGCTGCGGCCTGATCGACGAGCAGGGGCATCACGTGGCCGCCGACCGCTTGCTGGCGTTGCTGGCGCGCGACCTGCTCCAGCGCCACCCGGGGGCTACGGTGGTCTTTGACGTCAAGTCCAGCCAGGTGCTGCCGGATATCATCAAGCAGCATGGCGGCGTACCGCTGATGTGGAAGTCCGGCCACAGCTTGATGAAGCAGAAGATGCACGAAGTGGGCGCGCTGATCGGCGGCGAGGTGAGCGGGCATCTTTTCATCGGCGAGGACTACTACGGCTTTGACGACGCGCCGTTGGTGGCGCTCAAGGCTTTGGAGCTGATGAGCAAGACGGAAAAATCGCTCAGCGCGTTGTTGGCCGAGCTGCCCACCATGCCCGCCACGCCCGAGATCATTATGTCCGCGCCGGACGATGTGAAGTTCCAGATCATCGAGACGATCACGCGCGAGCTGCAGGGCCGATACGAGGTGATCACGGTAGACGGCGCGCGCGCGGTCTTTGAGGACGGCTGGGGATTGGTGCGCGCCAGCAACACCCAGCCGGCGATCACGATGCGTTTTGAGGCGCGCACGCGCGAGAAGCTGGTGGAATACATGCAGCGTTTTGACGCACTGCTCGCGGAGTTCCCGCAGGTGGACCGCAGCGAGCTACAAAAACAGATCGCGCGGTTCAGCGCCTAGCTGGGTCGGCGGCGCGCACGTCGCCCGCCGCACTCGCCACGATTGCGGCGGTGCGGCGACCTCGCGCGCGCCGCCTGCGCCCGACCGTTTTTTCCTGCCCGAGCCTTGATACACAGCGCCAAACGGATAGCCAAACTATGAGCGACAAACCCGAAACGACAGATTCCGCCCCCGCTAATTTTATCCACGCGATCATTGACGAGCACTTGCGCACGGGCCGCTATGACCACGTGCAAACGCGCTTCCCGCCCGAGCCAAACGGCTATTTGCACATCGGCCACGCCAAGGCGATTTGCTTGAACTTCAGCACGGCACAAAAGTACGGCGGCAAGTGCAACTTGCGCTTCGACGACACCAACCCGCTCAAGGAAGAGCAAGAGTACATCGACGCGATTATGGAGGATGTGCGCTGGCTGGGCTTCCAGTGGGACGCGCTGTGCTACGCTTCGGACTACTTCGAGCAGCTTTACGAGTGGGCGGTGCAGTTGATCAAGGCGGGGTTGGCGTATGTGGATCAGCTCAGCGCCGAGGAGATCCGCGAGTATCGCGGCACGCTGACCGAGCCGGGGCGCGAAAGCCCCTACCGTAACCGCTCGGTGGAGGAGAATTTGGCACTTTTCGAGCGGATGCGCAACGGCGAGTTCGCCGAAGGGGAGTGCGTCTTGCGCGCCAAGATCGACATGGCCTCGCCCAATTTGAACATGCGCGACCCGGTCATGTACCGCATCATCCACGCCCCGCATCCGCGCACCGGTGACGCCTGGTGCATCTACCCGATGTACGACTGGGCACACGGCCAGTCCGACAGCATCGAGGGCGTGACCCACTCGCTTTGCACGCTGGAATTTGAAGCCCACCGCCCGCTTTATAACTGGTTCATCGAAAAGTTGGGCATCTTTGCGCCCACGCAGATCGAGTTCGCGCGGCTGAATTTGACTTACACCGTGATGAGCAAGCGCAAGTTGCGCCGCCTGGTGGAAGAGGGGTACGTGCGCGGCTGGGACGACCCGCGTATGCCCACGCTTTCGGGCTTGCGGCGGCGCGGCTACACGCCGGAGGCGATCCGCGAGTTCTGCGACCGCATCGGCGTTTCCAAAAGCAACAGCGTGGTGGATATCCAGATGCTCGAACACGTGCTGCGCCAAGACCTCAACAAGCGCGTCGAGCGGCGTATGGCGGTGTTAGACCCGCTGCGCGTGGTGATCACCAACTATCCGGAAGGTCAAACCGAATATATGACCGCGATCAACAATCCGGAAGATGAGGGCGCCGGCACGCGGCAAGTGCCGTTTTCGCGCGTGCTGTATATCGAGCGTGAGGACTTCATGGAAGACCCGCCCAAGAAGTTCTACCGCTTGGCGCCCGGGCGTGAAGTGCGCTTGCGCTACGCCTATTTCATCACCTGTACGGACGTGGTCAAAGACGCGGACGGGAACATTGTGGAGCTGCACTGCACTTACGACCCGGCCACGCGCGGCGGCGACGCCCCGGACGGGCGGCGGGTCAAGGCGACGTTGCACTGGGTTTCGGCGGCGCACGCGGTGGAAGCCGAAGTGCGGCTCTACGACCACCTTTTTGGCGCGCCGAACCCCAACGACGTGCCCGAGGGGCAAGACTTCACCGATCTGCTCAACCCGAACTCGTTGCAGGTGCTCACGGGCTGCAAGCTCGAACCCGCGCTGGCCGAAGCGCACCCCGGGGAACGCTATCAGTTCGAGCGCAAGGGTTACTTTGTGGTGGACCCGGACACGCGCGAGGGGCACTTGGTCTTCAACCGCACCGTCACGCTGCGCGATAGCTGGGCCAAGCTGCAAAAGAAAATGGGGCGCGGGAAGTGAGCAGGGGCACGGGGGCGTCGCCCGCCCCCGCCCCGATTTTCCATCCCCCGCCCTCGCCCCCAACATCTGGCAGCCCACGCCTCCCTCGTTTACAATACGCCCCACTCACAAAATACAACCTTTTGGAGGCGAGCTGTGGATACTCCTTTACTCGTGATTTTGGCAGGCGGGGCCAGTTCGCGCCTGTGGCCGCTGGAAGAAAAATCGCTGTTGTGCTTCATGGGGCGGCCTTTGCTGGCCGTGCAACTGGAAAACTACGCGCGGCTGGGGCTGACCCGCGCGCTGATCGTGGCGAACCCCGACAACGAAGCGCAAATCCGCCAAGTGGTGGCCGAGCAAACGTCCGTGCAGGCGGAAGTGGTCGTGCAGCCTGAGCCAAAGGGCATGGGCGACGCGCTGCTTTGCACTCAGCCCTACTTGGAAGCGCACAGCTACCCCACCATCTACATCACCCAGGTGCACGACCTGACCGACAACGAGCTACACCAACGCTTGCTCACCGAAGCCGAGTCCGGCTTTGCGCTTTCGTACCTGGCCGGTTACCGCGTCCAAGACTACTTCCCGGGCGGCTATTTGGAGGTGGGCGAAGGCGGACGCATCACGAACATTGTCGAAAAACCCGGGCCGGGCAACGAGCCGAGCGACCTGGTCAACATTGTGGCGCACGTGCACACCGACCCCAAGTTGCTGTTGGAACGCATCCGCGCTGAGTACGCCAAGCCCACCGTCACCGACGACCACTACGAGCGCGCGATGGCCGCCTTGATGCAAGAACACATCTTCCGCGCCGTGCCCTACGAAGGCGGGTGGCGCGCCATCAAATACCCCTGGCACGTGCTGGACGCGATGCGCTTTTTCCTGGAGCGCATCGAAGGGCAGCGCATCTCACCGGACGCGCAAATCGAGGAAGGCGTGCTGATCAAAGGCGACGTAGTGATCGAGGCGGGCGCGCGGCTCTTTCATGGCGCGACGGTCGTCGGGCCGACGTATATCGGCGCGGGCGCGATTGTGGGCAACGGCGCGCTCGTGCGCGAATCCATGATCGGGGCGGGCGCGGTGGTCGGCTTCGCCACTGAGGTCGCGCGGAGCTATGTGGCCGCGCGCGTGCACACGCACGCTTGCCAGGTGCTGGATTCGGTCTTGGACGAGGACGTGAACTTTTCCGCGACGTGCACCACCGCCAACTTGCGCATTGACCAGGGCACGGTGCGTAGCACG
>JALSSH010000611.1 GCA_026984385.1 Ardenticatenia bacterium
GATCATGCTCAACCAAATCGCCAATTTTTGGATGATGTACTTGGTGAGCAATGTGTTGGTGGACCCGGAAAAAAAGAAGCTCGGCGCGCCGATCCCCGAAACACGCCGCATACCCCGCCAGTTTGATTTGCCGCGCATCGGCGAAAGCATAGACAAGCTCTGGGGGTGGTTGGGGTTTTCGGAGTACGGCACGCGGCAATGGTCGCATACGCTACTCCACAACGGGATCATCATCGCGATTGTGTTGGCGGTGCTGGCTTATATCTTGCTGTGGCGCACCACCATCGGCTATCGTATCCGCGCCGTCGGCAAAAACCCCCACGCCGCGCGCTATGCCGGTATTCCGGTCAAGCGCTATACCGTGCTCTCGTTGGTGCTCAGCGGCGGGTTTGCCGGCTTGGCGGGCGGAATTCAAATTTTGGGCGTGCATCATCGCATGAACGCCGAAAGCGGCGGTATGTCCTTCACAGGGAGCGCGGGCTTCAACGGCATCGTGGCGGCGCTCTTTGGCAAGCTCCACCCGCTGGGCACGATTCCGGCCTCCTTCCTTTTCGGCATCCTTTTGGTTGGTGGGAACAAACTCCAACGCGATCTGCAAGTGCCCTCGGCCCTGATCATGGTGTTGATCGGGTTGGTGATCGTCTTCGCGGTGAGTAGTGATATTTGGGTACGCCGCCGCGCACGTCGTGTGGACGCTGCTCCGGCGGAAAGTCCACCCCCAAGCGTCAAACCAGGGAGTGTGGCAACATGATCGACGTGATCAAGGCGCTACTGACGGTTAGCGCGCTGGCTTCCGGCATTCGTTTGGCGACCCCCTACCTTTACGCGGCCATCGGGGAAACCTACGGCCAGCGTAGCGGGGTGCTCAATTTGGGCGTGGAAGGCGTGATGTTGATGGGTGCGTTCACCTCGTTTTGGGCGGTGAACCGCTTCACGCCAGAAGGCGCGACAACCTACGAGCCAACCGCCCTGTTGATTGGGGTGTTGGTGGCGTTGGCGGTGGGTTTTGTGATGGGGCTGGCAACGGCGTTTATCAATGTGACGTTGCAAGCCGAACAAGGCATCAGCGGCATCGGGATTTACCTTTTTGGGCTGGGCATGAGCGATTTGCTCTTTCAGCGGCTTTTCCAGGGCGTGGAAACGGTGAACGGCTTCCCCAAGATTTACATCCCCGGGCTGAGCGATATTCCCGTAGTGGGAGAGCTTCTCTTCCGACAAAATCTACTGGTGTATATCGCGTTTGCGCTTGTGCCGATCACGTGGTTCGTGATGAACAAAACCACGTTGGGGCTGAAGATCCGCGCGGTGGGGCAAAACCCGGAAGCCGCGGACACAATGGGCATCAGCGTGGTGAAGGTACGATATTTTACCGTGACGCTGGGAAGCATGTTGGCTGCGGTGGCGGGCGCGTCGCTTTCCATCGCGGAGCACAACGTCTACTTTTACAACATGACCGCAGGCATGGGCTTTATCGCGGTGGCGTTGGTGTACTTTGGCTCGTGGCGAGCACGTGGCGTGATGTTCGGGGCGTTGCTCTTCAGCTTGGTGACGGCCATCCAGCTCCGCGCCAGCACGCTAGGGATCGGCATTCCGGACGAATATTTACGCATGACGCCGTATCTGCTGACGATCATCGCGTTGGTCTTTGCTTCTCAGCGCATAGACCAGCCCGCCGCGCTCACCAAGCCTTTTGAGCGCGGAGAGTAAAGGGTAGGGGAGCTGGCGAAATTCGGATACACGTATAAAGCGGATTTCGTATACAATGCTAAAGGGCGGGCAAGTCACCGATTCGTACACGTCAGGCAGACCGCCCCTGCCGGTGTGGTTCGTTGGAATAGGTACATGCGTTAGTTTTTTCCACTATTTTCAGGAGGACGAGGTACGATGAAGAAACTTGGATTTGTTGTGGTAGCCGTGTTGGTTGCAGCATTGGTGTTGCCGGTGCTCACGCCGAGCGCCCAAGCGGAAGGCGAGCCTTTCCGCGTGGCGGTGGTGATGCCCAGCACAGTCAACGATCTGGCCTTCAGCCAGAGCATCTATGACGCGCTGGTCGCTATCCAGGAAGAGCGCGGCGAAGAAAACTTCCAGATTGACTACTCCGAAAATCTCTTCGTGGTGGAAGACGCGGCAACCGCGCTGCGCGACTACGCCGCCGAAGGGTACGACTTGGTGATTGCGCACGGGTCGCAATACGGTTCGTCGCTCGAAGAGATCGCGCCGGAATTCCCGGACACGGCCTTTGCTTGGGGCACGACGGTGAACACCTTCCAGGACGAGGGCATCACCAACGTTTACGCCTACGAGGCCCGCTCGGAACAAGGCGCTTTTGTGCAGGGCGTGATGGCCGGTATGCTGACCAAGTCCAACGTCATCGGCGTGATCGGCCCGATTGAAACCGGCGACGCCAAGCTCTACGTGGACGGCTTCAGCGCAGGCGTGGCGTATCAAAACCCGGACGCCGAAGTGTTGGTGAACTACATCCAGTCCTTCAGCGACGTGGCGCTGGCCGCTGCCGCCGCCGAAGCAATGTTGGACGAAGGCGCGGACATCTTGACCGGCACGGCCCAGATGGTGCCCGGCGCGGTCAACAAGGCCAAAGAGGCGGGCGCGCTGTGGTTCGGCACGCAAGCCGACCAGGCTTCGTTGGCGCCGGAGATCGTGGTCGCCAGCCAAGTTTACGACTGGACGGTGGCGCTCAACCCGATCATCGAGGACATCGAAGCGGGCGAGATCAACGGTGAGGCGTTCTCGCTGACGTTGGAAAACGGCGGGCTGAATATCGTGTTCAACGAAGACTTTGAGCTGGACGAAGCCGTGATGGCGCGTGCGGAAGAGATCATGGACGCGATTGTCAACGGCGACATCAGCTTTGAGATCGACGATGAGGGCAACCTCAGCGTTATCGAGGCTGAGACCGAATCCGAAGGGTAAACTCTCGCTTGCAAGCACTCACGGGGACGCCGCGCGCTCAGCGCCGCGTCCCCAACATTTATACGGCAAAGGTAGGGTTGGGTAAGTTTTAGGAACAGGCCTATTTTTTGGGGTTTATTGATAGCGTAGGGGCAAACACGCGATGACCGAAAGCTCCACCTTGCTCCCCACAGGACAGCGGCGCATTGACCACCTGGAGATGCGCGGCATTGTTAAGCGTTTTCCGGGCGTGCTGGCCGCCGACCACGTCGATTTTGACGTGAAGGCGGGCGAGGTGCACGCGCTGCTCGGCGAAAACGGCGCGGGCAAATCCACGCTGATGAAAATTCTCTACGGACTTTACGCCCCCAACGAGGGCGAAATTTATATCAACGGCAAAAAAGTAGAAATCCACTCACCCGCCGACGCCATCGCTAACGGGATCGGCATGGTGCACCAGCATTTTATGCTCGTGCCCACGCTGACGGTGGCCGAAAACGTCGCTTTGGGGCTGAAATCTTCCCGCGAGCCAATGTTGGATTTGGACGTGGTTTCGGAGCGGATTGTGACGTTGGCGGAACGCTACGGCTTGCAGGTAGACCCTTCCGCGCCGGTCTGGCAACTGGCCGTTGGTGAAAGGCAGCGCGTGGAGATCATCAAAGCGTTGTATCGCGGCGCGGCGCTGTTGATCCTGGATGAGCCGACCGCCGTGCTCACCCCGCAGGAGGTGGACGATCTCTTCGGCACGTTGCGCCAAATGTTGGACGAGGGGCACGGGATTATTTTCATTTCTCACAAGCTGCACGAGGTGCTGGCGATCAGCAACCGCATCACCGTTTTGCGCGACGGGCGGCGTGTGGGCACAATCCCAGCCGAAGGCGCGACCAAACCCCAGCTCGCGCGGATGATGGTGGGGCGCGAGGTCATTTTGCAATATGAAAAAGTGGATATGCCGCACGGGGAAGCGCTGTTGCGGTTAGAAGGCGTGCACGCACACAGCGATCGCGGGACGGAAGCGCTGCGCGGCGTGACGTTGGAAGTGCGCGCCGGTGAGATTTTGGGCTTGGCTGGCGTTTCGGGCAACGGGCAACGTGAGTTGGCCGAGGCGATCTTCGGCTTGCGCCCGATCACGGCGGGCAAGGTGTTTTTGGACGGGCGCGAGATCACCGGCAAATCGCCCGCGCTGCTCAACAAACTGGGCATGTCCTACATTCCCGAAGAGCGCATGGTGGACGCAGTGGTCAAGGACTTCACGGTCGCGGAAAACTTGATGTTGCAAGACCACGTCAATCCGCCTTACGCGGTGGGCAAAATCTTTTTGAACCCACGCGCGATTGCGCAACATTGTGCGGAGATGATCCGCAGCTTCAACATCCGCACGCCCAGCCAAGAGACGCCGATCAAAAGCCTTTCGGGTGGCAACATCCAAAAGCTGGTTTTGGCGCGCGAGTTGGCCCGCGAACCGCGCGTGCTGATCGCGGCACAACCGACGCGCGGCGTGGACATCGGCGCCACCGAGTACATCCACCAACGCTTGTTAGAACAGCGCGCCAAAGGCACGGCCACGCTACTTATTTCCGAAGACTTGGACGAAATCTTGGCGCTTTCGGACCGCATCGCTGTGATCTACGAGGGCGAGATCGTCGGCGTGGTAGACCGCGCGGACGCGGACGTGGAGACGCTCGGCTTGATGATGGCCGGTGCTAAGCGCCAGGGAGAACAGGTCGCGGAGGCGGTATGAGCGACACGCCATGTGTGATCGTCAGCGGGGCCTCGCGTGGGCTGGGCGCGGCCATTGCGCGTGCGTTGGCGCAAATAGGCGCGGCAGTGGTCGTTACCGCGCGCTCTGCCGTGCCGCTGGACGCGCTGGTGAGCGATATTCGCGCGGCGGACGGGCAGGCTTTCGCCATTGCGGGCGACATCAGCGACCCCACTACCGCGCAACGCTGCGTCAATGCCGCGCTGGACAACTTCGGGCGCGTGGACGCGGTGGTCAACAACGCGGCGATCATCGAGCCGATTGCGCGCTTGGCGGATGTGGACGCGGAGGCGTGGCGGCGGCTTTTCGACGTCAACGTGCTGGGCGCGGTGCTCCTAGCTCAAGCCGCGTTGCCACAGCTACGCGAACGGGGCGGGCGCGTGATCAACGTTTCCAGCGGGGCGGCGGTGCGTCCCATCCGCGCCTGGGGCGCGTATTGCGCCAGCAAAGCCGCGCTGAATATGTTTAACGCGGCATTGGCCGCCGAAGAGCCGCAGATCACCGCGATTGCCGTGCGCCCAGGTGTGATCGATACGCCGATGCAGGACGTGATCCGCAAACGGGGCGCGGACGCGATGCCTCCGGAAGATTATGCGCGTTTCCTCTCGCTGCACGAAGCGCGCCAATTATTGCCGCCCGCCAAGCCCGGGCAAGCTATCGCGGCGCTGGCGCTTTACGCTCCCCGTGCGTGGAGCGGCGAGTTCGTGAGTTGGGACGAGCCGCGTGTTGCGGCGCTCGGGACGGAGGCGCGCTAAGAGCGCGCCGCGCGCCGAAGGCGCGCAATGGGCGCGGCGCGAGGCCGCCGACTTACAACCTCGGCCTCGCGCCGCGCCCTTCCGTCGAGCGTTTCAGACCGCATCCGTTCGGCTTGTGGCGGGCGTCACACCACGATCAGTCGCGGAACGAGCAGCAGCAATGTACCGGCGATCACTTGGCAAAAGAAGCTCGCGGCCAGACCGTGCCGCCAATGCACGTAGCTGTAAAGAAAATTGAGCAACACGATCGCCGTGCCGAGCACCACGCCGACCGCCGGCGCTTCCCCCAACCCCAGCGCAGGGAAAAACATCAGCATAGACCACACGCTCGCCAGCCCCGCCACCACAGGGATCGCATAAACGCGCTGCATCGCTCCGCGAAAAAACAGCGACTCGGCGATCGGCATAACGAAAACGGTTGCCTGGAAAATCCAAGTATCCAGCAGCGGCGTTTCCCCTTGCCCTGCGCCGAACAGCCGTTCGGCAACGGTGCGGAGCGTGTCGCCGCCGGTCAGCATCAGCGCGCCGCCGGTAAACGCTCCCAGCCCGATCCCCCACAGCAAGTCGCCCGGGTCGCTCACCTTAAAGCGGATGCCACTGCCCAGCAAAAACGCCATGCCGCCCATTGTCGCCATGAACGTCCACAGCAACACATAGCGCATATTGGTCTGCAAAGGCATCAGCCCCACACTGAGCGCCATCGCCAAGATGTAGCCGAAGACGGGGTCCAGCTCGTGGCGCAGCGAGGGAGTGTCGGGCGACTCGCCCTCGTCGCTGAGGCGCGGGATCGCCTGCGGCGGATGCCCCACGCGCAAACGGCGGCGTGGGTACATCGGATGCGGCGGCGGATTGTCTTCCGTTTCGTCAAGCGGAACG
>JALSSH010000612.1 GCA_026984385.1 Ardenticatenia bacterium
CTGAGCACGTTGGGCGCGGACGGCGCGTGATAGCCCGAAAGCATGGCGTCCGAAACCAAATAGAACGTGCCGGTCGCCTGCAAGGGGTCTTGCACAGGGTAGGGCGTGCCGAAATGGTAGGACGTGGTGTAGGTGAGGTAGTGGCGGTCGCCGATGCGGAAATATTCCGGCACCTCCAGACACGTGAACGTCTCCGAAACGTAGGCGGGCGGCAAAAGCGACCAGGCCAACAGATCGTCGCTTTGGGCCACCGCGACACATCCGCCGCCCACGTCGCCCGCGTCCGCCGCGCGCGCGCAGATAAAAGCGTAAAAGCGCGCTTCGGGCGCGTGGTAGACGATGTACGGGTCGCGCCAGGCCGTCTCGTAGTTGAGCGCTTGGCTCGGCTCGGTCTGATACCAGGGGCCTGCGGCTTCTAGCAGCGGCGCGTCGCCCACCTTTTCCCAGTGCACCAGGTCATCGGAAACCGCCAGCCCGATCCGTTGCACGCGCTCCACCATCGCGCCGTAAAAAAGGTAGTAGCGCCCGTCGTGCTCCAACGTGACGCCGGTCATCAGCGGGCCGTTGTCCCAGGCGTCGCCGCGTCCCTGGCGCAACACCGGCGGCAGCGTCTCCCAATGCAGCCAGTCGCGCGTCACCGCGTGCCCGATAGCGCTACAGCCGTTTTCGGTGCGTTCGCATTGCAGGTAAAAAAGGTGCACCGCGTCCCCCTGCTGAAAAAGCCACGTATCCCACAACCCCAAGCGGCGATCTGGCGGCCTATAGAGCATCCCGTCGTCCTTTGTCCGGCCTTATGGAAACGTTTCCATAAGGAGCGAAAAAAAGCTATACCGTCGCGCGCTCCACAATTTTTAAGGGGAGCTGAACCGGCGTGCGCTCGATCTCCCCGCTGCGCAACCAGTCCAGCATCCGTTGGGCGGCGATGCGCCCACTTTCGACAAGGTGTTGGCTGACGGTGGTCAAGTTGACATAGCCCGCCGCTGCGATGTCGTCAAAGCCGATCACGGCCACGTCCTCCGGTACGCGCATTCCCATCTCTCGCACCGCCTGGAGCACACCAAATGCCAGCGTATCCATCGCGGCGAAGATCGCGCTCGGGCGGTTGGGTTGCTGCAAAATGCGCCAAGCGGCTTGTCGCGCCGCTTCTTGGCTGTGCTCACCTTGCCAACACCACGTTTCGCGGAACTCCAAGCCCGCCTCGGTCAAAGCGTTGCGAAAGCCCTCCAAACGGCGCTCCGTGCTGGTGAAGCGAAAGACGCTATCGGTGCGGTCACCGACGAAGCCCAGCGCCCGATGCCCGTGTTCGATGAGATAGCGCGTCGCCAGCGCACCACCGGCCACGTCGTCAATCACCACGCTGGGGTAATGCCAAGCGGGGGAGTTATCCACCGTCACAATGGGAAAGTCCGGCTTGAGCGTGCGCAAGTCGCGTTCGGAAAAGGGAAGCGAGAGCACAATCAGCCCGTCCACGCGGTTTTCGCCGATCAAAATGCGCAGCCGCCGCTGGAGTTGCTCGGTGGAGCGGATGCTATAGAGCACCAAATCGTACTCGGACTCGTCGAGCACATCCTGGATGCCGGTTAAGCGTTCCACAAAGGAAGGAAACGTGAAGAAAGGCGAGACCACCCCGATAGTGAAGGTCTTGCCGCTGGAAAGGCGGCGCGCGGCTTGGTTGGGGCTATAGTTGAGGTCGGCGATAGCGTCCAAGACGCGCTGGCGGGTGCTTTCGCGCACCTGCGAGCTGCCGTTGAGCACGCGCGAAACGGTGGCGATGCCCACCCCTGCGCGTTTTGCCACATCCCGAATCGTCGGCATCCGAACCTCGCTAGTTTCCGTGCGTTCCCAAGATGGAAACGTTTCCAAGCGCCGTCTTCATTATATGGGAAATTCGGTCGCGGTGTCAAGTCACTCGCGCGGAAAATTTCGGGGCTTATCCGCGCGAAAACCGCCGGGCAAAACGGCGCACAGCTTTGGGACGCGCCGAGCCGTGTTCTCCTCAAGCGTTTGCGCGAGGAGAGCACGTCGTTGAGCATGGATACGCCTCGCCCATTGAAACTCAAGGGGGAGCTACTCGTAGAAAGTGGTAAACTTTTAGGGCGCTAAACCCAAAATAACAAGCCTTCTCTTATGCGCCTGCCGGAACGGTGGAAAATGCCGCCACAAGCCTCACAGCGTGCTAACAGCTATTGTTGAGTATTCACGGAGCACACCATGAGCGATCCTCTAAAGCTGACCCGCTACACGGGTAACCCCATTTTGCTACCTTCGTCCAATGTATGGGAGACCGACAACGTCTTCAACGCGGCCATTGTGCGCCATCAAGGGCTGGTGTATATGCTCTATCGGGCGCAGGGGCTAGACCGCATCTCGCGCATCGGCTGCGCGCTCAGCACCGACGGCCATCACTTCAATCGGCTGCACGAGCCGGTACTCGTGCCGGAAACCGAGTTCGAGGAGTTTGGCGTAGAAGACCCACGCATCACCGAACTAGACGGCGTTTTTTACATGCTCTACACGGCCTACTCATCGCACGGCACGCGCGTTGCGTTGGCGCGCAGCGAAAACCTGATCGTGTGGGAGCGGCTGGGGATCGTCTTGCCGGACGAAAATAACAAAGACGCGGTGCTCTTCCCCGAAAAGATCAACGGGCGCTACGCGATGTTTCATCGGCGAATGCCGGATATTTGGCTGGCCTATTCCGACGATTTGTTGCACTGGACGGCTCACCAGAACATCATGCAACCGCGCCCCGGGCTTTGGGATAGCCAGCGCATCGGTGCAGGCGGGCCGGTTTTTAAGACCGAGGCGGGCTGGTTGAACTTTTATCACGGTTTCGCCGAGGAGCATATGTACTGCCTCGGTGTGGCGCTGCACGATCTGCAAAACCCCGCGCGCGTGCTCAAACGCCAAGAAGAACCGGTGCTTTGCCCGCTGGCCCCCTGGGAACAATGGGGCGATGTGCCGAACGTCGTTTTTACGTGCGGCGGGCTGGAAACCGAAGACGAGTATTGGATTTATTACGGCGGCGCCGACCACGTGATGGCGCTGGCGACGGTGAGCAAAAACGACGTGCGCACCTGGTTGGGGAACTGAGCTACACGCACGGGGCGGGCGGGTGCTCTTTCGCGGTAAGATCGTGGACGTGGAGCGACGCACCGTGCAAGGCTTCGCACGCGGCAAGATGCGCTTGGTCGGTTTCGGCAACCTGCAAGAGACGATGACGATCGTCTTCCCAAACGAGAACCTGATCGCCTGGCACAACGGCGAGATCGTCTGCACCGTGCCGGACTTGATCTGCGTGCTTAACTTGGAGCACGGCGAGCCGGTGCAAACCGAAATGGTGCGCTACGGGCTGCGGGTCGCCGTGTTGGGGCTACCCGCTCCTGCACAGCTCACCACGCCGCGCGCCTTAGCAGTGGTGGGGCCTGGGGCGTTTGGTTACGCGGATATACTTTTCCAGCCCCTGCGCTGAGCTTTGCCCGACCGCCCACGCTCAAGCTCAACGCGGGCGTAACCGGTGCTGTGTGCGGCCTTTTGGAGCACCTGGCGGGGAAGCTGTAGGGGCGCGTTGACGTCGAGCGCACCCCTACACAAGCCCGCTAGAGCGCGTCCTTTAAGATCAGCGCGGAAACGAAAAGCAACACCACGCCGAAAACCCACTTCAGCCGACGCGGGTTGAGCCGCGTAGACATGAAATGCGAGCCGAGCTGGCTTCCGGCCAGCACGCTCAGCACACAAGCGCCCCATAGCGTCCAGTTCGGTGAGGCCGCCGTCGCCAGATGAGAAAGAAAGCTGGAAACGCCCGCCCCCGTCACCACCAACGAGGAGGTCGCGGCGGCGTTTTGTGGCTCTAAGCCGGCAATGTAGAGCAGCGGCACGACAAAGCTCCCGCCTCCGCGCCCGATCAATCCCGCGATCAGCCCCAACACACTCCCCGCCACCAAGCCCAGCGTCACGCGCTCGCGCGGTGAAAGCGCGCCGCGTTTGGGCTTCCAGCCGGAAAGCATCAGCACGGCGGCGGAGGCGGTGAAAAGCGCGAAGAACGCCAACAGCGGCTTGACGGGTAGCTCCACGTTGAGCCAAGTTCCCAACGGCGCAAAAGCGATCATCGTCAGGCCGAAGGGCACAGCCACGTGCCAATGGATCAGCTTATGCCGCGCGTAGGTGACCGCCGCAGAGCCGCTATTGGTCACGTTGAGCAAAATCCCCAGCGGGATCGCCTCGGTTTTGAAGTCCAACCCCGCCCAATAAAGGATCGGGATATAAAGCTGCCCGCCGCCCATGCCCAACATGGAAAAGACGAACGCCACTCCGAAAAAGATCGGCGGCACGATGTAAAACTCGGACATCGCTCAGCTCCGAGCCAGCTTACGCACCGCCCCGGGCTTGAGCGCGTTGACCAGCTCCGCCGCGCTTGCGTCCAAAATGCGCACGTTTTCCAGCCCCCGGCTGTGCAAATAGGCGTAGGCGACAGAAGCGCGCACCTTGCCCGGGCAAAACGCCGCGATCAAGCGGTCGCGCGGCAACTCTTGCCAGCGGCTGGGCAGTTCGTGTAGCGGGATGGCACGCGCAAAGGGCAGCGCCCAATAGCGGCGCTCTTCCGGTGTGCGCACATCCAGCACCACCACCTCATCGCGTTTGAGCCGCTCGGCCATTTGCTCCAACGTGAGTTTGTGCTCTCCTTTACCCCAAAAGTCCAAATCCAGCGCCGAAAGCCAAGCGTCGAAAGCGTTTTCAGACACGGCAAACCCTCCTATGGGGAATACACACAAAAAGCGCCCCATGCGTCCGAAACATGCGGCGCGCGGTTCTTCAGCGAGCGGCCTTGCGCAAATGAGCACAACGTGGACAGGGGCAACCTTCCAGCGGCTCGGGGGCTTCAGCGGGCACAGGGCCGAGCATCGCGCCCAACAACGGCTCAACGTGCCCGTCGGCGAGCCGATAGAACACGCGCAACCCTTCCTTGCGCGTCGCCACCAAGCCCGCTTCTCGCAAGACCATCAGTTGTTGGGAAATATACGCTTGCCGTTTGCCCATCACGACAACAATATGGCAAACGCAAACCTCCCCTCGGCGCAACAAGTCCAAAATTTGCAAGCGCGCAGGGTGACCCAGCGCCCGACATCGCGCCGCCCATTCCTCATACATGGCCTACTCGCCTTCGCCAATACATTCATAAACACGAATATATAATAGTGCTTTTGCGCCCTTTGCGCAAGGGTTTACAAGGGGCGTTCTCGATCTGGGGCGCGTTTTTAAGGGGCGCGCTCGGCGGCGGAGGCAAGGCGTGGGTATGCTATAATCGGCGTAGACCACGTGGAGGTGCAGCCATGACGATTGAGACCATCTTAGAACAAGCGCAACAGCTCAGCCCGGAGCAACAAAAAGAGCTGGTCAAGCGGCTGATTGACCTGCTGACCGTGCCGCAAGCGCCCCAGCCGCCCAAAACCGGCGCGGAGATCGCCGCCATGATAGAGGCGCTAGACCATCCCATCGAACTCGTCGATCCGCACATCGAAGACCCTGTGGAGTGGGTCAAAGAGCAGCGGCGCAAAGAGCAAGAACGGCTCAAGCCATACTGGGAAGGGAAGGCATGATGGAGGCGATTCTAGACTCAACGGTGATCATTCATCTGCTGCGTCGCTACAAGCCGGCGGTGGAGTGGCTTAAAAGCGAGCGTATTTACGGCATCACGCCCATCACTTGGCTGGAAGTGATCGGAGGGGCGAGGGGCAAGGCTCATCGCGCCGAAAGTGAAGACCTCCTCGCTCAATTCGCCCTTGTCTACCTGACGGAGGAAGACCAACGCTGGGCGATGGAGCAATTCGCGCGCTTCCAGTTCAGCCACCACATCGGCATGAACGACTGCTTGATCGCCTCGGTCGCCTTTCGGCTGGAACTGCCACTTTACACCCACAACGCGCGAGATATGCAGCCATTGCTCGGCGAACTCGCCCGCAAGCCTTATTAACAGATGAGCGTCAAAAAGCACGCGATCCCGCTCTCGGTGAGCATCTTCAGCGGACGGGTGTGGGTGACGCTGAGCGATCAGCGCGTGATCGGCCTGCCGCTGGAAGCGTTCCCCTGGTTACAAAAAGCCACGCCGGAACAACAACGCCACTACGAACTCAGCCCGATCAGCATCTATTGGCCGGATTTGGAAGACGGGATCGATGTGGAATATTTTACCGGCCAGTGGGCGCTGGGCGCACTGAAGGATAAAAATAGGGGGGCGATACGGTGAGGGGGGAAAACACCGCCGCCTCCCCTATAGCAACAA
>JALSSH010000613.1 GCA_026984385.1 Ardenticatenia bacterium
CGATTGCGCTTATTTCGCCGGAAGGCACGCCCGACTACATCAACCCCGCTTGGGAACAATATTTCGGCCCTGCCGAAGCCTTGCCCGAAGTGCTCGGCTGGCCGCCCCACACCGGCACGCCGGAAGCCGACCGCGCTTTGCAACAAGCAACAGCCCATACAAACGCATGGCAAGGTAGCGCACGGCTGAAAACCATTTACGGCGATTGGACGGATATGGTCATGGTGCTGACGCCGGTCATGGGGGCGGCGGGAGAACTTTACGCCTATACGCTGGTGCTGATGGATATCAGCGCCCGCCAACTCCCCAGAACAAAGCGCGCCAATCTGATCGCGGACGCCATAACCGGCTTGCGTTCTCCGCTCAGCAACATCAAAACGCGGCTCTATCTGCTACGAACCGTGCCCTACGAACAGCAAAGTGAGCACCTACAGACGATAAGCGCAGAAGTGGAGCGTTTGACGCAAACATTGGAGAAAATTTCGGAGCTTTTCCACTTGGACGAAGGGCTTTCGTCCCACACCCGTATGCCGATTGAACTCAACCAGTTGGTGCAAGGTGTGGCCGCACGCTATAGCGCCCAAACAGCCAACCCATTCACTTTCCGCTTTGTTCCTTACGACAATCTGCCGCCCGTGCACGGAGACATTATCCAACTGGCGCGCGCGTTGGGCATGTTGTTGGAGAGCATCATGCACATTTCGCCCGAGAAAGCCCGCATCACCCTGGAAGTCGGCCTCAGCTTTGCCGCCGACCGCCCCTTTGCCACCGTGCAAGTGCGCAACGCGGAACTTCCCCCCCTGGCGGAGAAGGCCTTTTCTACCCAGGCGCAAGAGATGCTTTACTCAGGCGATCCGAACACCGCAGAGCTGCGGCTCAATTTGGCGATTGCGCGAGAGATTGCCGCGCTGCACAACGGAATGCTCACCGTCGCGCAAGGCAGCGGCCCGCAATATGCGCTGACGCTGTGGTTGCCGCTCAGCGCTCCGGAAGATGACAGTGAATAGCGAAGACGGGGTGGGGAACTACTCCTCCGCCTTCGCTTCCGGAATGAGATATTGGCACACGTCGTCCCCGCACGTTTGGCAACTGAGCCGCCGTGTGCGCACGCCGAGCATATTTTCTAGCAGGCGCTGGTCCATCGTGCAAAGCTCCGGCGACTGGCTCGCCACCTGCTCATAGGGGCAATTGACAATCGTCAACAGCGCGCCGTGCCCGTTGCGCCGCATCGAAGCCGTGTAACCGGAGCGCTGGAGGAAGTCCAGCACATATTGCAAACGCACCTCCGGCGGGCCATCCGGCAACGCCGCGCGCCGCACCATTTCGTCGGCCACGCCTTGCAAGATGCGCGTGACGGTTTCGTGCGGCAACTGCTTTTTCATCTCTGCGAGCAACCCGGCAGCCAAGCCCTGATAGTTGTTCGGGAAGTAGTCGGCGGCGCGCTCGGTCAGGCTGTAGACGTATTGCGGACGCCCGGGCGCGCTGCGTCGGCGCACCGTTGGCGCGGCCACCAGCCCATCCCCACGCAAAATCTCCAGGTGGTGGCGCACAGTCACCGCCGTGATCTTGCCGATGCGCTGCGTGAGCGCCTGCACGATCTCGTCAATGGTGGCTTCTTTGCGTTCTTTGAGAATTTCGAGTATGTGTCGTCGTGTTGGTTGCATTCCCCGTACCCGTTTTTGGTATTTTATTTGATAAATTTGAAAAATCTTATCACGTCACCGCGCGCGCGTCAAATGACAAGCGGCCTATCCCCCATACGTCAAAAAGCACTACCGCGCCCGGAATATTTCGGCCATTTGCCCCACCCTGCCACTGGGACAAAGCACCCACAAGGGAAGGCTTGCGGGCACGCCAACGTAAAAAGCGCGCAAAGGCACAGCTCAACCGCTTGTTGCCAAATGTTGAACGGGAGCGCACTTTTGGCTACACTAGGGGCCACTTTAGCGAATTTTTGTTGACCAACGCTGTGCCCTTGTGCGTCACAGCGTGTGCGTTGTTTATTGCTTAAGGAGCTTACGCATGACGTTACGCTCATCCATGCTCGCGTTGGCAGTGCTGCTTGTCGCGTTGGGCGCGGTTTTCGCCCTCACCAGCGACACCGGCGTTCAAACGCACGTTTTCCTACCCGACCCGACCGAAACCCCCGTCCCCACACCCCAACCGACCATGACCCCGCTCCCCGACGGTAACGCGGACAATTGGGAGCAGGCCACCGAAACGACTTACCGTTATATCGGCGAGGCCGAAGGCGAGGGGACGATCACCGTTGACCGTATGACGTTAGAAGAGTTTATTTCCATCTCCGGCCTAGATGCCCCGCCAGAAGACGACCCCTATCCGCTGTTGACGCTGCAAAAGCAACTGCGCGACATCTTGGCCGAAGGCGCACAGCAGCTCAATTTGGAGCTGGCCCCTTACGGCATCAGCGGGCCGGCGATCGAGATCATCGCGGGGATGCCGGTGGCGGTCTTGCACGTGCGCGCCGTCCCCCAAACGTTGGCCGACGGGCGCGACTATGAAGGGCAAGAGATGGTCTTTGCTTGGACGCAAAGCGGCGAGGACATCGTGCGCGCAGACCTGAACTTTAAGGGCGCGCCCAACGAGGTGATGTACAACGACTATCGCGCCTGGCTGGAGGCCAACTTGCCCGACCTGGCCGCCCCTGCAGAAGCCGAACCCACCGAGGCCGCGCCAACCGAAGAACCCACCGCCCAACCCGCCGAAGAAGCGACCGAGGTTGCGCCTACAGCGGAAGCCAGCGCCGAGCCGACCGAGCAAGCGACCGACGAACCGACCGAGGCGCCCACCGAGCAAGCAACCCAGGCCGCCGAGGAGTGACAACGCGCGCCCGAACGCCTGTGCGCATGGGCGCATTCGTGCTAAACTGAGGTGCTGCATGTGCGAAAAGCCGATCCAGCCGCTCTATTGGGAAACACCCTATGAGATCGTGCTGGCCCTGAAAGAAAACCATCCCGACGCAGACCTGGAAAACCTCGGGCTGCGACGGTTACAAGCGTGGGTCGTGGCTTTGCCGGAGTTCGTAGACGACCCCGCCCTGGCCGATGACCAGACGCTGGCTGAAATTCTGCGCGAATGGTACGAGGAGATAACATAGCGCCATGAGCCAAAACAACGGGAACGGCAACAACCATCACGACGATTTTTTGCAAGAACTGCACAACCCGGACGTGCCCGTGCCGGAAAATATGCGCTCGGCAGTGGCCGTCACCAGCTTTACCAAACTGCTCGACTCGATCTACAACTGGGGCCGCCGCAACTCGATCTGGCCGATGGCCTTCGGTCTGGCTTGCTGCGCCATCGAGATGATCGCCACCGCCGCCAGCCGCTTTGACCAAGCGCGTTTCGGCATGGAGGTTATCCGCGCCAGCCCACGCCAAGCCGACTTGATGTTGGTGAGCGGCACGGTAACCAAAAAGATGATCGTGCCCATCGTGCGGCTCTACAACCAGATGCCCGAGCCGAAATACGTGCTGGCGATGGGCGCTTGCGCTATCGGCGGCGGGCCGTTCAAAGAAGGGTATAACGTGGTCAGCGGCATTGACAAATATATTCCGGTGGACGTGTACGTCCCGGGCTGCCCCCCCACCCCGCAAGCGTTGCTGCACGGGCTGATCATGTTGCAAAAGAAAATTGATCGCCAGTCGCTGGGCAACCCCAACAGCACGCCCTGGTACGGGCGCGGACCGGGCGACGAAGTGCCGTTGCCGGTGTTGGGACCGGACGTTTTCGACCCGCGTCAGGTGCACGTCTTGGGTCGCCAGGCGAAAGCTGCACAAGCTGCCGCCGACGCGCCCGAAGCTGAAGACACCACCGCATAGATCATAACAACGGAGACGGCGAGCAGGGCATCCGCCCCCCGCCGCTCCGCTTTTGAGGAGCAACGATGACCGAACAAGCCCCTGTTGCTGAAACGCAAAACCCCACCGAGCACGCGCTCGGTGCGCTGCAAGCGCGCTTTGGCGACGCTGTGCAGCTTGACAACCGCGATGGCTATACCGGCCTGATCGTCGCGCCGGAAAAACTGGTCGAGGTCGCCCAAGCCGTGCGTGATCAGCTCGGCTATGACTATCTGACCAGCGCCACCGCCGTAGACTATTTGGGCAAAGGCGACCATCTGGAGATGGTCTACCACGTTTGCCGCACCGAAGGCGGCTCGCCGCTGGTGCTCAAAGCGCAAACGCCCCGTGACCAGGCCACTTTGCCCAGCCTAACGGGTGTGTGGCCTGCCGCCAACTTCCAAGAACGCGAAGCGTGGGACCTGATGGGCATCCGCTTTGAGGGCCACCCGAACCTCAAGCGCATCTTGCTTTGGGAAGGCTTCGCAGGCCACCCACTGCGCAAAGATTGGCACGAGGCCTACTACGAAGAGGAACACAAACCCTACGACAGCCGCTGGCCGGAAGGCAAGCCCTTCCGCGCCGAAGCCTTCAACCCCTACGGTAAAAATGTGCAATATCCCGCCGACTTTGACCCGGCGGCTTATGAGGAGCTGGCCGAAAAAGCGATCTATGAGGACGTGCCGCTGGGCGTGAGCGTGCGCCATGACCTGGCAAGTGAGCGCGTCGTAGTCAGCCTCGGCCCGCAACACCCCTCCACGCACGGCGTTTTCCGCATGGTCGTTTCGCTGGACGGCGAGACGATCCAAGCGTTAGAGCCGGTTTTCGGCTATCTGCACCGCAACCACGAAAAGATCGGCGAGCGCAACACCTTCTTGGGCAACATGCCCTACACCGACCGCCTGGACTACATCTGCAGCCTTTCCAACAACTTCGGCTACGCCGAAGCGGTGGAGCGGCTGTTGGCGACCGGTCGGCGTTGGCAAGCGCCCACGCGCCGCGCCGAGGCGATCCGCGTCTTGATGGGTGAGCTAACCCGTGTGCTCAACCACCTTTTCGCGATCGGCTTTTTGCTCAACGACTTGGGCGCGTACTTCACGCCGATGATGTACTCGCTGGTGGAACGCGAGCTGATCTTGGACTTCTTCGAGGCGGTCACCGGCAGCCGCATGATGTGCAACTACTTCCGCTTTGGCGGCGTGGCCTACGACTTGCCGGAGACCATGCGCACCACCGCCGCGTTGATGAACGACCGCGTGCGCGACTTCAACACGATGGCCTACCTCGACGAGCTGATCAACGAGCGCTTGCCGCGCGCGATTGACCAGGCGGACGAATTTTTGACCCAAAACGAGATCGTCACCAACCGTTGCATCGGCGTTGGCGTGCTGCCCAAAGAAGACGCTATCGCGCTGGGCGCGGGCGGGCCGGTTTTGCGTGCAAGCGGTGTGCCCTACGACGTGCGCCGCGCCGAGCCGTACAGCCTCTATCCGGAGCTGGAGTTTGACGTGGCCGTGCGCTATCACGGGGACATCTACGACCGCTATCTGATCCGCATTGACGAGATGCGCCAAAGCATCCGCATCCTCAAGCAGATTTTGGGGATTTTGCGGGAAACCGAAGGCCAGCCCTTCTTCGCCGGCACGCCCAAATACAACGTGCGCGTGCCCGCCGGCGAGGCTTATGGGCGCGTGGAAAACCCCAAGGGCGAGTTGGGCTTCTATGTGGTTTCCGACGGCGGACAGAACCCCTGGCGCTATCACGTGCGTTCGCCAAGTTTTATCAACCTGGGCGCACTGGAAACGATGACCAAAGGCCACAAGGTCGCCGACGTGGTCGCCATTCTGGGCAGCATTGATATCGTGCTCGGCGAGGTAGACCGCTAGCCGCGCGCTTTGGTGACAAGGGAGCGTAAAACGCATGTACGGACAAGGTATGGTGCGTGGCCTGGTTGTCACGCTGAAGCATTTTATCAACACCTACGTTGAAGACATCAAATGGGGCTTTCGGCGGCATGTGCCGGACGCGGCCTTCCCCGAACGGCAAGGGTTGGCCCAACGCGGCATCTTCACGCTGGAATATCCGGAGGAAAAGCTCGCCAAGCCGGAGCGCTTCCGCTTTGTGCCCTTCTTGGTGGTGGAAAACTACGACCACCCCGACCCGGAGCGTCAAGGCAAGCCCTGGTGTACGGCCTGCGGCATCTGCTCAAAGGTGTGCCCGGCGCAGTGCATCTGGATCGTGCGCGGCTCGGACCCGGAAACCGGTCGCCCCGTCTCTGCACCCGATGAGTTTTACATTGATATTGACCTGTGCATGAACTGCGGCTATTGTGCGGAATATTGCCCGTTCGACGCGATCAAGATGGACCACGACTACGAACTGGCAAGCTACGATCGTACC
>JALSSH010000614.1 GCA_026984385.1 Ardenticatenia bacterium
GCGCTCGGCGCTTTTTGCGCCGCTGCCGGACGTGGGCTTGGTGATCCTGGACGAGGAACATGACGACAGCTACAAACAATCCCCGCCCATCCCGCCTCCCTACTACCACGCGCGCGAAACGGCGGTCGCGCTGATGCGCATCAGCGGCGGCGCGGTCATCTTAGGCAGCGCCACGCCGGACGTAGTCACCTACTACCGTGCGGAAAACGGCCCCTATCGGTTGCTGAAGTTGCCGGATCGTATCCTTGTTCCGCGCGAACACCAGGCCGAACGTACCCGCCAGCTCAACGCGCCCCAAGCCCGCTACGTCCCCGCCGAGCGCAGCGACGCGGTCAACGTGGAGCTGCCGCCGGTGTTGTTGGTGGATATGCGCGAGGAGTTGCGCGCGGGCAACCGCAGCGTCTTTAGCCGCGCGTTGCAAGCGGCGTTGCGCCACACGTTGGAGCAGGGCGAACAAGCGATCGTGTTCCTCAATCGGCGCGGCTCGTCTACCTTTGTGATGTGTCGGGACTGCGGCTATATTGCGCGCTGTCCCCGTTGCGAAACGCCGCTGACTTTTCACGGGAAGCATCACGCGCTCATCTGCCACTATTGCGGCTATCGGCGGGAACAACCCTCGCGTTGCCCTGAGTGCGGCAGCGCGCGCATTCGCTACTTCGGCCAGGGCACGGAGTTGATCGAGCGCGCCGTGCAGCAAATGTTCCCCACCGCGCGCACCTTGCGCTGGGACCACGACGCGATCACCCACCGCCACGCCCACGAAGCGATCTTGCGCCGCTTCAGCGCGGGCGAAGCGGATATCCTCATCGGGACGCAGATGGTCGCCAAAGGGCTGGACTTGCCCCAAGTGACGCTGGTGGGTGTGATCTCCGCCGACACCGCGTTGGGTTTGCCGGACTATCGCGCCGGTGAACGCACCTTCCAATTGCTGACGCAGGTGGCCGGACGCGCCGGACGCGGCGAACGCGGCGGGCGCGTGATCATGCAAAGTTATCAGCCGGAACATTACGCCATCCAAGCCGCCGCCGAGCACGACTACGAAGCCTTTTACCGCCGCGAGATCGCCTATCGCCAAGAGCTACACTATCCGCCTTTTCGCCGCCTGGCGCGCATCGTCTTTCGCTTTCCCACCGCAGAGCTGGCCGAGTATGAAGCCAAACGCGCGCGCCGCCTGCTGGAAAAGCGCATGGCCGAAGGGCACTTCACCGCCACCGAGATCGTCGGGCCGACGCCGTGCTTTTTCTTCAAGCGCAACAACCTTTACCGCTGGCATCTGATCATCCGCAGCTCCAACCCGGCGGCGCTGTTGAGTGCGCTGGATGTGGCCGACGGCTGGTTCGTAGATATTGATCCTGTAGAATTATTGTAGAATCTAGACTGGCTGTTATGGCGAAGATGTACAGGAGAGAGCGATGAGCAACTCGTCGGAATGGGTGAGCTTGGGAGAAGCGGCGGAAATTATCGGCGTGCATCCGGCGACAATTCGCAATTGGGCGGAACGGGGCGAGTTGCCTTGCCGACGCACGCCGGGCGGGCATCGGCGTTTTCGGCGCGCAGATTTGGAGCAGTGGTTGGAAACACACCGCGCCGCGCGTCCCACCGAGGCCCTGGTGGTGGTGCAAAACGCGCTCGGGCGTACACGTTTGGAGGTCGGCAACCGCGAAAAGCTCGCCAACTTGGACTGGTACGCGCGCCTGGACGAAGAAGGGCGCGAGATGATGCGCCAACAGGGGCTGAATATGATGGACGCGCTGATTAAGTATTTGGCGCACCCGGAAAGCCCCGAAGGGCTGCGCGCGTCTTTTGAGATCGGCACGGCCTATGGGATGTTTCTCAAGGGCCAGGGGTTGACACTTTCCCAAGCGTTGCAAGGCTATTATTATTTTGCGGATATTTTGCTGGATGCTGTGATCCAGTTGGCGGAAGCCAGCAGCAGCGGGCGCGCCTCGGCCAATTGGGGGGATACGTTGCGTCAGGTCCACGCCTTCACCCGCGAAACGTTGGTGGGCATGGTGAAAGTTTATGAAAGGGACTTGGGGCTATAGCTTTGTCGCCGCCTATAGGGTGTGGCCTAGCCGCAGCGATCGGGTTTTGTACCGGCTCGCGTCAGCAACACCGCTCCCAGCCCGAGCGACCCCGCGCCGAGCACAATCAGCCCAACCGGCCAACCGACCGGCTCAAAGATGCTCCACACGCGCAAGCCCAGCGCCAAAGTGATCCCACCGACGGCGGCGGCGATCATTTGGGGATGCGTGCCATGTCGCAGCCTGCGCAATACCCAGCGCCCCACCGGTGCGGCCAACGCGATCCAGCCCAGCAGGCTCAACATGCCCAACACCAACCAGCCCAGCAGCACAACGGGCAAAAACACCACCGGCACAATTAATTTGAGCGACAATCCGTAGATCACGGTCAGGCCGGCGGCGATGGCAAGCGTCAACAGGCCGACTGTGGCCGCGTGCCAGGGGCGCGCTTGGATGGCTTCGGCCATGCAAGCCAGCGGTCGCGGGATCAGCACCGCGCCCAGCGCAGCCAACGCGCCAAAAAAGAGCGCGCCAAAAAACACGCTCCCCGCGCGCAAAAGCCAACTCGCTTGCCAGCTCAGCCAGGCGTGGGTCAGCAATTGCCCCACGCCCAAATTCGGCGAGCTGTTGCACTCTTCCAGCAAATCCCCTTCCACGCGCGCACCTTCGGCACGCTCAACGTTGCGCGCACAAGCGACCAGATCGCCGCGCACCAGAGCCTCCGGCCCCAGGACTAACCGTTCGGCGGCGATCACCACGTCTCCGTCGATCTGCCCGTTGAGCGTCACCGTGCGCGCCGTGATCGCCGCGTCTCCCTGAACCACGCTTTGCGTTTCCAGCGACGCTTTTTCCGCTACGACCACAAGGTCGCCCTTCACATGTTCCCCGCTGGGCAGGCGATAGGTGCGCGAGGCGACCAGGTCGTCGGTGTTGCTGCTGGCGGTGCTGCACGCGGTCAACAGCAGCGCCAGCCCCACAAGCAGCAACCATCCCTTCCGCTGATGGGGAAAAGGCAAGCGCCGTAGCGTGGCAAAGAGGGAGTGGGTCATGGTTGGGCGTCCTCCTGAGTGCGAGCTTTTAGGATTTAGGGCCGCGTGTGGGCCATTGCGTCACGCCCCACATACGCCAGAGCACTCGTCCCCACAACGCGGCGGCGGGCAACACCAGCGCGATTAAGATGGTGTTCCACATCGAGGCGGTGACCAGCGTTTGCATCTGCGCGGCCACCTCTCCCAGCAAGCCCGACACGCCAGAGACCACGCTCACGCCGATTTGCAGCAGTGTACTGAAGATGGCGGCGTCGGCCAGCGCGCTGACGAGCGCGAAAAGCGCGCCCGCCAAAAAAGGCACGCTGAGTAGCGCGGTCACCAACAAGCCCAGCACCACCCCGACGCTTAGCTCACGGCGTTTCCAGCCCGGGCGGGGCATGGTGGCGATGGCGTGCATGACCCGCTCGGCGAACTCCGCCGAAGGGGTGAGCATCGGGGCATTGCGCAGCAGCGCGTCTACCCAGCTCAGCGCCTGAGCGGTGGGGCTTTCTTCGGCGGCTTGCCGGGCTTGGAGCGCGGCCAGCTCCTCTTCGCTGAACTCCGTTTCCGGAGTGCGGTTTGGATCGTGCGGTGGCGTTGTGTTGTTGTGCATGATCAAGTACCCTCCACCGTTGTGGGATCAAAGGCTTTCAATTGATGGGCTTCTAACTTGCCGGCCAGCGTTTGCCGCGCGCGGAAAAGGCGGCTTTTGATGGCGCTTTCGGTTGTTTGTAACATCTCGGCGATCTCGGCATAGGAATAGTCATACCAATAACGCAGGACAACGGCCACTCGATAGTCCGGGTTGAGTTCGTCGAGCAGCTCTTGGACCTGGGCGCTGCGCTCGTTGGCGAGCGTGGCTTCTTCCGGCCCGGGGGTGTCGCTGGTGAGCGCGGGATGGGGCGGCAGCGGTTCGTCCAGCGAAAGCATGGTCAGCCGACGACGACGCAGACGGTCTATGCAATGGTTGGAGGCGATAGAAAGCAGCCATGTTTTGAAGGATCGTTGTTGATCGTAGCGATCTAGATGGGCGTAGGCGCGCAAAAACGCCTCTTGAGCGGCGTCTTCGGCTTCTCCCCAGTCGTTAAGCATACGATAGGCCAGGTTGAAAACGTCGCGCTCGTAGCGATGTACGAGTTCGCCAAAGGCTTGCGTATCGCCTGCCAGAGTGCGTTGCACCCACAGGGAATCGGGTTCCTGGTTCACGGCTTGCCCTTAACTTCGGACACGACAAATAGATAAACGGCGACTCAGTTATTGACGGTTCTATACGCTCTATACGCAGCGCGTGGCGCGGCGTTGCGGCGACTTGAGTATAAACGCGCTCGGGCGCGCGCACCCGAGCCGAGTGGATGTTCGCCGTTCTGCGTGGACGTTTGCGGTGATCGCGCGCATTGGGCGCGCCGCCCGTGCGCCCTACGGCGCACTACGCGCGGCATTCGCCGCGCGTCAGCCGCGCGGAGCGCGGCTCGGCGGCGCGCCCTACGGCGGCGGACGTTTTCCAGCGGCGGGCGGTTGGCGACCGCTCACGCTCCGCAGGAAGGCGGACAACGCCTGCACACTTGCCGAAAACGGCGATCTTCAGGCTATACTAATCATAGCGATCAGCCGTTTTCCGACCGAACCGCCCCCGTTTTTTGCCAGGGGCGCATCTTCACGCATAAATCCCCCGCCACGCCGCGACCGCAGCTTGCCGCGATCAAGACGCGAGGCGCAACGCCGGACAATGAGGCAGGAGGCATTGATGACAGACCTAAGCGGGCAGACGGTTAAAGGGTACGAACTGCACGAGTTGATCGGTGCGGGCGGGTTCGGCGCGGTTTACCGTGCACATCAGCCTATTTTGCGGCGTGACGTGGCGATGAAGATCATCTTACCGGAATACGCCAATCATCCGGAATTCATCCGCCGCTTCGAGTTCGAGGCGCAGCTCGTGGCGCGGCTGGAACATATTCACATCGTTTCGCTGTACGACTATTGGCGCGAGCCGGACGGCGCTTTTCTGGTGATGCGCTTTTTGCGCGGCGGCAGTCTGCGAGACCGCTTGCGCGCAGGGCCGATCCCGCCCGATGATGCGATCCACGTCGTGGAGCAAGTGGCCTCTGCTTTGGCGGTGGCGCATCGGCGGGGCGTGGTGCACCGAGACATCAAGCCGGACAACGTCCTTTTTGACGAAGAGGGCAACGCTTATTTGGCGGACTTCGGCATCGCCAAAGATTTGCGGCTGACCGCTGACGAAGACGACGAGTTCGACGGCTCGCTGACCGGCTCTCCTTTCTACCTTTCTCCCGAACAAGCCCAAGCGCAACCCGTGACGGCTCAAACGGATATTTACAGCCTGGGCATTGTCATCTACGAGATGCTGACCGGCCAGCCGCCCTTCAGCGCGGAGGAAAATCTGGTGGCGCTCTTGCTGCGCCACATCAACGATCCACTGCCCCCGTTGAGCGAGCTTCGCCCAGACTTGCCGACGGAGCTGGAGGACGTTTTGCAGCGCGCCACCGCCAAAGACCCCGCCGAGCGCTACGTGGACGCGCTGGCGCTGGCTAAGGCGTTCCGCCGTGCGCTCAAAGGCGCGGAAGACGCCGCCGCCCATGCTTATTCCGCCGACCAAACCGCGACGGTGGACGGCGTGTTGGTGATCACCAAACCGCTTTCCGCTTCCACGCTGATCGTGGTCGGCGAAGAGGAGATCGCCAACCCCTACAAAGGTTTGCAGCCCTTCCAAGAAGTGGACGCCGACGACTTTTTTGGGCGCGACAAGCTCATAGACCGCCTGCTCGACCGTCTGCGGGAGGACGCGGACGCCTTGGGACGCTTCCTGGCCGTGATCGGGCCGAGCGGCAGCGGCAAATCTAGCGTGGTGAAGGCGGGCGTCATCCCTGCGCTGCGACGGGGTGCGTTGCCCGGGTCGGAGCGCTGGTTTATTGTGGAAATGGTGCCGGGCGCTGACCCGTTCGGTGAGCTGACCAACGCGCTGCTGGCCGTAGCGACCTCGCCGCCCCCGAACTTGCAGGCGCGTTTGCGCGCGGAGACGGGCGCTTTGGTGGACGTGGTCAACGAAATTTTGCCGGACGAGCAGGCCGAGTTGGTGTTGGTGATCGACCAATTCGAGGAGGTCTTCACGCTCACCGAGGACGAGGCGACTCGCACGCACTTCCTGGAGCTGTTGCACAGCGCCGTAACCGCCCCGCATAGCCGCTTG
>JALSSH010000615.1 GCA_026984385.1 Ardenticatenia bacterium
TGTTAAGCTACATCCGCGCGGCTGACGCGCGGCAGAGCCGCGCGTAGTGCGCCGCAGCGCACGGGCGGCGCGCCCAAAGCGCGATGACCGCAGACGTACAGTCCGCGCAGGGCGCGCCCGAACCTGTTGCGCACGCGGAAGTAGCGCGCTTGCCACGTTCCCGCAAACCATTGGTGCGGATGAACGTTGACATACAGCCCGCGCTCATGTTCCAAGCGCGCGCTCAACCAGGCGCGGAGCGAGGTCAGCGTGCCGTGCGCGTCCGGCGTGTAATCCGCGTAAACGCGCCAGCGCCACCCCGCGTCCGAAACATACCACACGCGCGCAAAATCGATGTGTAGCATCGCGTCTCCCTCCAGCGCAGCCTGCCGCAACACATCCGGCGCGCGTTGGAGCAAATCGGCGTTGCGGCGATAAGTCGGCGCAAGCGGTGCGCTGCCGTGTGCGGCCACTGTTCGGACGCGGATACCCGCCGCCCGCAACTGTGCCACATGCGCCAAAAAGAGCCTCCGCGCGCACGCCCAATCGCCCAAGCACAAGTCGAGCGCCTCGTAGTGATAGCCCACTTCGTGCCCCAATGCCTGCACCGCGTGCATGGCTTCTAGCGGAAATTGCCCCCCGCGCCAGCGGAAGTAAAACGAGGCGCGCAAGCCATTTCGGGCGGCGATCTCGGCCAGGTGCACGGCGTGCGGTTCGCGGTAGTCCACGTCCAGCCGCAAGATGGCAAAAGGAAGAGCGGGCGGCGCGCTCAACGCCAGATAGTCCGCCACCGTGTAAACCGCCATCGTGCGTAGATGGCGGCAAAGCGCAGCAAACGCCGTGTAGGTAAAGGCCGCCGCTCGATGTGGCACGCGCTACTCCGCCTGCTCCCAGATGCGCAGCCGTTCCAGCCGACAGGTGGTCGGTGTGCTTTTGGCATAACAGAAAAAGGCCACCGATCCGCGCGTAAACGTGGCGTCGTTGAACGTGCCCAGCACCTCACCGTTGGCGCTCAGCGTTATATCGCCGTTGGCGTGGCTTTCCACCGTCAGCGTGTTGACCGCCGCGCCGCTGCGGATGGCGGGGTGCGGCGTCCAATCTTGCAGCTCCACACGGCGCTTGTTTTCACGGATCACGGCGGCGCGATATTCGCCGCTGTTGGAGATGCCAAAGTAAACGAAATTGTAGTCATCCTGATAGTTGAACCAAATGCCGTAGCGCGCGTCTTGCACGTCGTCTTCCACCAGCCGCACGCGCGCTTCTAGGATGTAATTTTCAAAGCTCAGCCCTTCCAGCGATCCCCAGGAAAGCGCAAAGTCCCGCTGCTGAATTTCCAGCAAGCGGATTTCATACGCCCCATCGGTGAGCTGGTTAATGTAGGTGCTGTCTTGTCCTTGAAACCATGTGTAGTCGCTTTGCCCGCCCACAAAATCTTCGTCCACGCGCAACACATAGCCCGGATGCTCCGGTTGGGGGGTGGCGGTAGGGAGCTGGGCGGCTTCTTCAGCGCTGAGATATTGCGCGGTGTAGATCACGTTCAACCCTCCATCGGCGGAAGTGTGCGAGCTGAGCTTGGCGCCCCAATTATTTTCTGCATGCAACGTCACCAACGCTTGCCCGACCACATCCACGTTGGCAAACCACGCATAGAGCGCTCCTTCTGACGCGCTGACCACCGCCGCCAAAGGATCGTCTTCCGGGTTGCCGCCCGCGAGCCATTGTTGGAAGCCGTAGGCAAGGCTTGCGGCCAGGGCGTCCACGCCAAAACGCTCGGCGGGCGTGTAGTCGCGGTTGCGCACAGCCAACACCCACAGCGCCGCGCGTTTGGTTTCCGGCTGCAAAGCGATCTCCAGAGGGTGCGCGGTCAATTCAAAGAGATCGCGAGGGTCTCCGGCGCGGTTGGCCGGGAAAAGCAAATAAGCGTATGCGCCATCCGGAGCGGCGAGCACGACAAGCAGTTGCACCCCGTCGTCCGGCGGCACATGGCGTAACTTGACAGTGGGCAGCGTAACCCGTAAGCGCGCTCCTTCGCCAACCACCCCGTTGACTTTCAGAAGTTCTACCGAGGGGGTAGGGGGGGGTGTTGGCGAAAGGGTACGGGAACGGGACGACGCAGCGCTATCTAGCGTGCGGCATCCACTCAGCGCCACCCACAACACCCCCACCAATACCCAAAGCACAACGCGGCGTTTCATCGGCCCTCAGCTTTCATACTCGGGAGTGTTTGCGCGCAAAATAGCCGTGCACCCAGCGCAACGCTTCCAGCGCGTTTTGTGGTTGGCGCTTGCCGCTTTCCAATTGGCGGGCGGGGCCGCCATTGCCCAAAACACGTTCGTTAACGTCCTTCGCCATGACGCCGAGCACGGCGGCCACATGTTGGCTATCTTGTGCCAGCTCGCTTTGATAGCGGCGCTTGTTATAAAGCGAGAGGGTGTCCCAAAGGCTGTTGAGTTCAGCACGCAGCGCACGGGCCGAGGGGCGCGCTTCGCCCAGCTCCTGGAAGGCAGTTTGCAGTCCGCGCAACAGCCGCGCCACCACCGTACTTTCGCGCAGCAACATGGCCGCCGAACGTGAGCCGAAAAGATGGGCCATCTCCTCGCTGTGCAACGTCAAGGGGCGCGGCTCGTGTTTGCCGAAGTGCCCGCCGATGAAATAAAGTAGCTCCACGCCACTTCGGGGTGGGGTTTGCGCTTGGAGCAGCTCACCGATCGCCGTATTTTTAGTCCGCCGCGCGCGCCCTTTGCCCAGCTCAAAGACCAAGCGTTGCAGCTCCAACATATTCGCGGCGATCTGTTGCCGTTCTGCGTCGTTCAACCCCCCGGGCATGGTGTCCAAATCGCGGCGCAATTGGCCGACGGTAGGGCGCGGAGCTTCGGCATGATAAACACTCGCCATATCCACCAACAGCGCGGCAGTCAAGTGAATATGCTCGATAAACTGCTGGAAGTTTGCATCCGGCACCACAAAGCGCATGATATACGTCGCGCGCAACATATCCGCCGTCTCCGCACCGAGTTCGCGCCCAAAGTACGCGATCAATGGCGGCACAACCCGCATCGGCACGCCGCGTACAAAGCGCCGTAGCAACTCAAAGGCCATCGGTGACGTGGGATCATTTTCGGTAATGTGCGGCCACATGCGCGTTAGCAGCTCAGCTCCATCTGTCCCCTGTTGGACGGCGTACTCGGTAAGCGCAGTGGCGACGCGGAAGGTATCCAGCGCGTTTTGAGTACGCGAAAGAAAGGCCAGCAAACGTAGCGCGTTGTCCACGCCGACCACGCCCACCAGGGCGCTGTCGTTAAAGAGCATGGCGGTGAGCCGTTTCGCCGCATATACCTGATCGGCGGCCCACCCGCGATTGATCAGCGCGTTGCAATAGATGGCGGCGCGCGGTTCGGGACGTAGCTGGCTTCCTTCCAAACGTTCCAGCGCGGCGGTCATTTCTTCCGACGGCAGCGCAACGAGGCGGAAAATCTCACCGGCCAAAGCCGTGAATTCGGCCAGGCGGGCAGGGCCGAACACATCGCTTTGGTAGAACTCCAACATGGCGAGCGCTTGCTCATATTCGCGCGTTTGTAGCAGCAACTGAACCAAGATGCGCGGCCCGGGGGGTTCTAGGGACTGCAAGACGGCAATTTGGCTAAAGTCCTCGATGATGTGGTCAATCAGTTGGGTGAAGTGATCGCTGCGCGGCGATTGTGTCATCACCAGCAAGGCTTGGAGCGCGACCGTGTCTATCAACTCGGCGCGCTGCAAGATCACAGCCAGCTCCACAAAGCGCGCCAACACCAACATCCGATAACCGTCCCCGAAGACACGTGCGCCCGCATCCAACACATGGGCGGGGGGCAAACCGCGCGCTTCCGGTTGCAAATAGGAGATGGCGGTTTGTGTTTCGGCGGGCAATTGACGCACAAAAGCCGCGTCGGTCAGCAACTGGTGCAAATCTCCCACCGAGGAAAACTCCGCCGCCAGCAAAAAGAGCGAGCGAGCCAGCGCTTTATGCGCGCGCGCAGCCTCCTGTCCGCTTTGCACCAGCGCGGTGAAGACTTTTTCCAATTGCAAAGCGTCGGGTGCGGCATGTAACACTTCTAAAAACGCCAACGCCTGCTCGGTCTGGCCTGCTTGGAGCAGGGCGTGGAAATGAGTTTGAGCGGCAGTGTGTAGCAACGGTTGCCAGGCAATCGCCGAGCCTTCCGGCACGCGCAAAATCCAGCGTGCCAACAGGGCGTACACGGTGCGCGCCTGGTCGTTTTCGATAGCGGCGCGGAGCTGTTCGGTTACGGCTTGGGTGACGGGCGGGCGGGTGGCACATTGCGCGGCGACCACATCTGCCGAGTGCGGCTCGTCCAAGGCCAACGCAAAGGCGAGCAAATGCCGCACATAGGCCAGGCGCAAATCGTCGGGTAGCGTGGGGTCTTCACGCAAGACAGCGGCGACCTTTTCGCGGTCGGCAGGCTGGCCGTTGAGCACGGTTTGGTCCAACGCAGCGCGACGAGAAACCCACGCCAGCGCCTGCCCGAGCTTTTCACGCTGCATCGCGCGCCAAACGGCGGTGCGCGCCAGTTGGGCGGTACGTTCCACAACCAAGCCGGGGTCTAGCCGCAACTGGGCCACGATATAGCGACTGTAGGGGTCTTCCGGTGGCTCGGTGAGTATCTTCCCCTCGCCCCAATCGTAAACGACGTGTTTTTCCGGCGTGGCGTGCTGGGTGGCGAATTTGATTTGCACCTGAGAAGAGCTGAAGTTGTGGACGTGTGTGGCGAACGTGATCCCGATCCGTGCAGGCGGCGGCAACAAACTGAGCAAGCCTTGTAAAAAGCGTAAGCGTTTTTGAATATTCGGCGGACTGTTGACGATCGCCACCGGCCATCCCTGCACTACTCCGGCCAAAAGGCCTTCCACTGCTGTGAATGAATCCTGGCAGTAGAGCAGCAAGTCGGAAAGTGTCTCGGTTTGGGTTTTGGTGTCCGGCGGTGCGGGATCGCGTAATTCGAAGGGGCGCAGCGTGGTTTTGACTTCGGAAAAAGCGGGCATTTCCATCAACCCGAGCGGGCGAAACGCCAACACGTTACCCTGCAATTGGCGCTGCACGGTCAGCGGCACAAAGATATACAACACCTGGGGATAGCCCGCCTCGTTGTGTTGTGCTTTGACCAGGAGAAAATCGGCGGTCTTGCTGCTGCCCGTGAAAAGCCCCAGCGCCCCGGGCATCGCGTCATCGCGCTCGGTGAGCAAGGGGGGCGCCAGCCGAGCGATGCGCACGCACTCGGCGGCTTGCTCCGGCGTGATGTTTGGCGTGCGGGCGACAATACCCGCCGTGGTCGAGGCGCGATTGCTGCCGA
>JALSSH010000616.1 GCA_026984385.1 Ardenticatenia bacterium
CGCGCGGCTGGAAGCGGGCAATTTGCCGCTAGAGCAAGCGGTCAGTCTCTACGAGCAGGGGCAGGCGTTGGCGCGGCGCTGCGAAGAGCTGTTGGAAGCCGCCGAGTTGCGCGTGCAACAAATTGACGACAACGGCGCGTTGCGCCCGCTGAAAGGCGCTTCGGAAAGCTGACGGTCACCCGCTCCCCGACCCGCGCCAACCTATTTCTGATAGTCGCGCACGCCCGTTCGGTGTACACTCTTAGCAAGGGAGCATGTGGGGAGCGCTCGGCTGGATGGGGCGCGTTTTGCAACGCGCGCCGCTCGTGGAAACGTACTGTCACCGAGCAGAAGAGGGAATAAGCAAGCGATGATGCGTTTTGAACGCTTTACCGAACGCGCACAAGATGCCGCCGTGCGCGCCTATGAAATCTTGCAGCGCTACGGTCATAACCAGGTGGATACCGAACATATGCTGCTGGCGCTGTTGGAACAACCGGACGGCGTGATCCCGCAGATGCTGGAAAAGATGGGCGTGGATCAGGCCACCATCCGCAAGCGCTTGGACGAAGTGCTGCGCGCCAGCCCCAAAGCCGCCATCTACGGTGGGGGCGCCGGGCAGGTTTTCATCACGCCGCGCGTCAAGCGCGTGGTAGACCTCGCCAACGAAGAGGCTAATCGGCTCAAGGACGAGTACATCAGCACCGAACACCTTTTCTTGGCAATCCTCAGCGAGCGCAGTACCGCTGTGGCGCGCATTCTGGCCGACGCAGGCATCACCAAAGCGCGCGTCTACGAGGCGATCAAGGAAATTCGCGGCGGGCAGCGCGTCACCGACCCGCAAGCCGAATCGCGCTATCGCACGTTGGAAAAGTATAGCCGCGACCTGACCCAGCTCGCCGCCGAAGGCAAGCTCGACCCGGTGATCGGGCGCGATGACGAGATTCTGCGCGTGATCCAAATCCTCAGCCGCCGCACCAAAAACAATCCGGTGCTCATCGGCGAGGCGGGCGTCGGCAAAACGGCTATTGTGGAGGGGCTGGCGCAAAAGATCGCGGACGGCGACGTGCCGGAAATCCTGATGGGTAAGCGCGTGGTCAGTTTGGACCTGGGCGGCATGATCGCGGGCAGCCGTTTTCGCGGCGAGTTCGAGGAGCGGCTCAAGGCCGCCATCGAGGAAATTCAGCGCTCCGAAGGGGAGATCATCCTCTTCATTGACGAGCTGCACCAAGTGGTCGGCGCGGGCGCGGCAAGCGGCGCGTTGGACGCCAGCAACATGATGAAGCCGGCCCTGGCGCGCGGCGAGCTAAACTGTATCGGCGCGACCACGCTCGACGAGTATCGCCAATACATCGAGCGCGACTCGGCCTTGGATCGGCGGTTTGCGCCCGTTTTCGTGGAAGAGCCGAGCGTCGAACAGACCATCGAGATGTTGCGCGGGCTGCGCGACCGCTACGAAGCGCACCACAAGATCACCTACACGGAGGACGCGCTGATCGCCGCCGCACGGCTCAGCCATCGCTACGTCACTGAGCGCAAGTTGCCGGACAAAGCCATTGACCTCATGGACGAGGCCGCCTCCAAGTTGCGCGTGGCGCTCTATTCGATGCCGGATGATCTGAAGGCGATGAAACGCGAACTCGATCGGCTGACCGCCGAAGAAGAAGAGGCCAGCCTGAACACCGAATACGAGCGCGCGGCACGGCTCAAACAACAGCGTTTGCAGCTCCAAGGAGAATATGAGGCCGAACGCGAACGTTGGCAGCGCGAACACACGCTCGACGAGGTGGTGGACGCGGACGACATCGCCGAGGTGGTCGCCCAATGGACGGGTATCCCCGTCAGCCAGATGATGGAGACCGAGGCCGAGAAGCTCTTGCGCATGGAAGAAGAGCTGCAACAGCGCATCATCGGCCAAGAAGCCGCCGTCAGCGCGATTTCGGACGCTATTCGCCGCGCACGTAGCGGCTTGAAAGACCCCAAGCGTCCGATCGGCTCGTTTATCTTCTTGGGCAGCAGCGGCGTGGGCAAAACCGAGTTGGCAAAGGCGTTGGCCGAGTTCCTCTTTGACGACGAAGAGGCGCTGTTGCGCATTGACATGAGCGAATATCGTGAGCAGCACACGGTCAGCCGCCTTTTCGGCGCGCCCCCGGGCTATGTGGGTTACGAGCAGGGCGGCCAGCTCACCGAAGCGGTGCGCCGCCGCCCCTACCGCGTGATCCTCTTCGACGAGATCGAAAAAGCGCATCCGGAAGTGTGGAACGCGCTTATGCAAATCCTCGAAGACGGGCGCATGACCGACGGGCAAGGACGCACAGTGGACTTTCGGAACGCGGTCATCATTATGACCAGCAACCTCGGCACGGAATTCGCACGCAAGGGGGGCGCGTTGGGCTTTGCGCAAAACAACGATCCCGACGTGGTCGCCGACCACAAGAAAATCGAAGAAACGATGCGCAAAACCTTCCGCCCGGAGTTCCTCAACCGCATTGACGAGATTATCATCTTCCAGCCGCTGAGCTTGGACGACGTGCAAAAGATCGTGGACTTGCAAATGCACGAGATCGCCGAGCGACTGGAGGAACAAGGGCTGTACGTGGCGCTGACGGCAGAGGCCCGACGACAGCTCGCAGAAGTGGGCTACGATCCGCAGTTCGGCGCGCGCCCGTTGCGCCGTGCGTTGCAGCGCTACGTCGAAAGCCCGCTCAGCGTGCGGCTGTTGCGCGGGGAGTTCCACGAAGGCGACCTGGTGGAAATTTACGTCAACGAAGAGGGGCACATTGACTTCCGCCGTGTGGAAGGCGGCAGCGTGCCGCCCGTGCGCCAAGAGCACCGCGAAGACATAGAAACGCACGCCGACTAAACTCGTTCGCTCCACAAACACAAACGCCCCGCCGATGTTTCGGGGGGGGCGTTTTTTGTGTAAGGGGGACGGCGCTATTTGAGCGTGGCCTCGTGCACGGTCAGATCGTCGAAGGTCACGCTTACTTCTGCGCCCTTTGCCGCGCCCGCCACCAAAGCGATCTGGCCGTCACGGGCGTAGCGGCTGTCTTGCACCTCGCCCAAAAACTCGCCGTTGACGTAAAGCGCCAGGTAATCGTCTACGCAAACCGCGCGCAACGTGTTGGTTGCCCGCCCCTGGTGGATGCGGTCGGTCTGATGCCATTCCAAGATAAAATCCAGGCTGCGGCGGGAAAGGTCCGCGATGCCGTAATGCCCGTCCCCGCTGATAAGCAACACATAGCCGCTCACGTCGCCGCGCTCGTCGGTGACGATACGGCAACCGACGCCGTAGAGATTATCCTTGTCGGCGCTGAGTTGCTCGGTGGTGACTTCCACGACCACGTTTTCATACTCACCGCCGCCCAGCCCCCAGACGAGCGAGGGGTTGTCTTCGGCGCGATAGTCAATGCGGTAGCGCCCGTCGGCCACCGTCAGCACGGCGGCGGGTGTTTCGGCGTCTGGGGGATAGCGGCCCTCTTCCCATTGGCCGCTCTGCTCAAAGTCCACGCGCAAAAGCTCTGCGCCCTGTTGCACCTCACGAGACGGAACGCCGTTGCCGCAAGCGGTCAACAGCCCGCCCAACAACATGGCCCCAACGACCAGCCAAAAACGTTTTTGCATGGTGTGCCCTCTCCTAGAACCGAGAGGGGCGGCCCGCTCTATGGACACCGCCCCCTGCTGCCTCAGCCGCGTTATATGGGTGTTGACGCCCCCGGACGGACTCGAACCGCCGACGCCAGGTTTAGGAAACCTGCGCTCTTTCCTCTGAGCTACGGGGGCTTCCGGCGTAGAGTTTACAGCAATCCCCGCGCGTTTGACAAGACACAAGCGCTGGGTTTGAACTGGCGCAAGCTGGCAGCGGCGGGCCACTCATGCTAGAGTGGTGAGCTGCGGAACATGGAAGAGATGCGAAGGAAACGGGTATGCTCAAGGCGATTTTATTTGATCTGGATCACACGTTGATCGATTGGAGCGCGGCGGAATCTTGGGACGAGTTTTTGCGGCGGCGTTTTGAGCCGGTGTGGGACTTTGTGCACGAGAACATCCACCCGCTTTACGACGCCACCTTAGACGATATGCTGGTTTCGTTTTCGTTTATGTTGCGCACGGCTTGGCACAGCGGCACGCGTACATTGATCGCGCCGAATTTCCCGCATGTGTTGCGGGAAACGCTGGCAACGTTGGGCGTGCCGCCGGAGCGTGTGGACGTGGCGGAAGTGATGAACGTTTTTCGCTGGCAACCGATGTTGGGCGAGCGGGTGTATCCGGATGTGATGGAGGTTTTGCCCCAATTGACGGCGCAAGGGCTGGAGTTGGGCTTAGTGACCAACGCTTCTGCCCCGATGCGCTATCGGGATCGGGAACTGGCGGCGTTCGGCTTGTTGGACTATTTCCCGCGCTGCCGTGTCGCGGCGACGGAAGTGGGCTATTTGAAGCCGCACCGCGCTATTTTCCGGCGTGCGCTGGATATGTTGGGGGTGATGCCGCACGAGGCGGTTTTTGTAGGCGACAACCTGGAAGCGGACATCCGAGGGGCGCAACGGGCGGGCATGCTCGCGGTGTTGCGCGCCCATGAGGGCGTGTTGGACCAGTGGGCAAGCGACGCGCCGGGCGTGCAACCGGACGGCACGATCCGCACACTGCACGAGTTGCCCGCTTTGTTAGATGGATGGTTTCCGCATTGGCGGAACAACGGGCACAACAGGCGCGGAGCGAGCACATGACGCTTTTTGAGACGGCCCCCTATCAAAACTTGATCCTGACCGGCGCGATGGGGGTGGGCAAAACATCGATAGGGCGGGCGGTAGCACGGCGTTTGCACGCCGAGTTTTTCGACTTGGAAAACGAAATTTTGGCGCGCGAGGGACAATCAGCGGAAGAGATCCGCGAGACCTTCGGCGAAACACGGCTGCGCACGTTGGAAGCGGAGTTGCTCCACGACTTGACGCTGCACCGCTACGCGGTGTTGGCCGTCACCGGCCCGACGATGTTGGACACGACCAATCGTGAGCGGCTGGCGAGTTCCGGCGTGGTGTTGTGTTTGACATGTGCGCTCAACGAGATTTTGCGGCGGATGCACGTGGCGCGCGGGGCCTGGTTTCACGATCCGGCGCATCGTGGAGCGTTGCTCAGCCGTTTGCGGCGCGAGCTGGCCGTCAACGCGCTGGATTTGCCGCAACTGGATACCACCAGCCTCTCACTTGAGCAAACCACCGCCGCCGTGATAGAGTTCTGGTTGGAGCACGCACAGCTCTAGCCGATAGATGGACCGTTAAGCGAACGAAAGGGCGGGTTATGAGCACACTCACCGTATCGCTGGTACAAATGGACGTGCGAAAGGGAATGCCGCGCGCCAACTGGTCGCGGATGCAAGAGGCCGTCGCCGAAGCAGCGCGACGTGGCGCGGATGTGGTCGTGTTGCCGGAGCTGTGGGAAGCGGGCACGGCTTACGAGAAGGGACGCGAGATCGCCAGCTCGCTGAGCGGGGGGCTTTTTGCGCAGGTGGTCGCGCTGGCGCGCCAACATCATGTGTTCATTTTCGGCTCGCTGTATGAAAAACGCGGACAGGGCCTCTACAACACGTTGGCGGTTGTTTCTCCGCGTAGCGGCATTTTGGGCGCGTATCGCAAGATGCACCTCTTTTCGTTGATGGGCGAGGACAAGTGGATGCAAGCCGGTGAAGCCCCTTTGGCCTTGGAGCTTCCTTGGGGGCGGAGCGGCTTTGCCATTTGCTACGATCTGCGCTTTCCGGAGCTTTTCCGTCGCTATGCGGATGACGGCGTGGCGCTGGTCTTTTTGCCGATGGCCTGGCCCCATCCGCGTTTGGCGCACTTCCGCACGCTGATCCGCGCGCGAGCAATCGAGAACCAGTGTTATATGGTCGCGGTGAACCGTGCGGGGCGTGATGAGGACGACGGAACGCATTATTTCGGGCATTCGTGCGTGATAGACCCCTGGGGGGAGCCGGTGGTCGAAGCGGGAGAGGACGCTTGCCATTTGACGGTCACGATTGACTTAGAGCGTGTAAAAGCGGTGCGGCGACAATTGCCGGCCTTGCGGGATCGGCGGCTGTGAGCGCGGCACAGTGAGCAGCGGAAATCGAGCGAACGGCGAGCGCTTGTCGGCGGTGAACGTCCGCCGCCGGGGGCGCGCCGCCTAGCCGCGCTCCGCGCGGCTGACGCGCGGCGGATGCCGCGCGTGGTGCGCCTTTCGGCGCACGGGCG
>JALSSH010000617.1 GCA_026984385.1 Ardenticatenia bacterium
CGTGGCCGCGATGTAGGTCAGGTTCTCGTTGCGCTGCTTGAACTCCTCCACCTGGGTTGCCACGCCGTGCGGCACTTCTTGCTCCAAGTTCAGCAGCGCCTTTTCGCGGATGATCTCCGCCACGATGTCGCGCAGCGCGGTATCCGAGAGCTGATCGGCAGGGTAGTAGCGCGGCCCTTCCGGCAGCAGCTCAACCAGCGTTTCGACCAGTTCCGCCACGCCGATCCCTTGTGTGGCAACCGTTTGTACCACGCGCGACGCGGGCGCCAGCTCCTCGAAGGCGGCGCGGTGAGCGCGCAATTGTCCCTCGTCGCGGGCACGGTCGGTCTTGTTCAGCGCCAGCACGAGCGGCGTTTGCCCTTCGGCGGCGGCGATGTGCTCGGCGATGCGGCGATCTTCGGCGGTGGGTGGCTCGCTGGCGTCCACCACCCACAGGATCACGTCGGCGTCGCGCAGCGCTTCCACCGCCACGCTGACCATGTACTCGCCGAGTTTGGTACGCGGCTCGTGCAACCCGGGCGTGTCCACGAACACGATTTGCGCGTTCGGGCGGGTGTAGATACCCAGTTGGCGAAAGCGGGTGGTTTGCGGCTTGGGGCTGACGATGGCGATCTTTTCGCCTAAGATGGCGTTCATCAAGGTGGACTTGCCTACGTTCGGTCGCCCGATCACGGCCACGAAGCCGCTTTTGTGGCCTTCGGGCAGTGTTTCGTCTTCGGAGAGTTGTTCCAGCAAATTTTCGTCGTCAAGTGGCAATTCTTCGGTCATATCTCCTCATCAATAGCGCTATCGCGGCGAAGGTTCGGGGATGTTGCCGCGTGATTGCATTGTAGCACGGCTGCGTTAGACGGGCGTTGGCGCTCACCACGTTTCGCCGAGCGCGCGCTCACCTTCCAGATGGGGCGTCCAACTTGCGCGCTCCAAGCGCCAAGGCGCGTTATCCGCGTCGCGCGCCAGCACGGTAAGCGACGTGTTGACCAGCGAGGGGATTTGCTCTTCGGGCAGGAGCGCGTGAAGCATGTTGCTGATCGTGCCGCCGTGACTGACCAGCGCGACCGTTTGGCCGCTGTGTCGGGCGGCGATCTCTTCCAGCGCGGCGCGCGCCCGCGTGAGCATCTCGGGGATGGTTTCTCCGCCCGGGATAGGCACGTTCGGCCAGCCCGCCAGATAGCGCGCGTAGCGTTCACCGTCCCAAGCGCGCACCTCCTCGCGCGTCAGCCCCTGCCAGTGCCCCAGGTCTTTTTCCCGCAGACGCGGATCGGTGTGCACGGGCAACCCCAACGCTTCGGCGACCGCGCGGGCGGTTTGCTCGGCGCGGGGGAGGTCGCTGCTATAGATGGCGACGATCTGCCAAGTGCGTTGTGCGGCCAAATAGCGCCCCAGCGCTTGGGACTGGCGTAGCCCCCGCGCGTTGAGCGGGGTCGGGGCGTGTCCTTGCCAACGTCCGGCGGCGTTCCAATCGGTTTCTCCGTGTCGGATGAGCAAGACGCGCGTGGTCGGCATACGGCGAACTCTCCTTTGGTGCTGTGTGAATGTGCGCGCCCATCTTACCATAGAGCGACGGCGGCGGTACAGTCTACAGCGAAACTTGTGACGAGTTTTACAAGCGGGGCAAAAAGTTTGGCGCTATAATATCCATAGCTCGGCCCTATGATTTTTTATTGAGTAAAGGAGTGTTGCAGTGAAAACCCCGATACGTGTTGCTGTGACGGGTGGTGCGGGCCAGATCGGCTATAGCTTGCTTTTCCGCATCGCCAACGGGGAAGCCTTTGGCCCTGACCAACCGCTGATTTTGCAAATTTTGGAAATTCCTCAAGCGTTGGACATGCTCAAGGGCGTGGTGATGGAGCTGGACGATTGCGCGTTTCCGTTGTTGCAGGACGTGATCGCAACGGACGACCCGAACGTGGCTTTCAAGGGCGCGAACTGGGCGGTCTTGGTCGGTGGCAAGCCACGTGGCAAGGGCCAGGAACGCGCGGACGTGATCAAGGACAACGCGCCGATCTTCGTCACACAAGGCAAGGCGATCAACGACCATGCGGCGGGTGATATTCGCGTGCTGGTGGTGGCGAACCCCTGCAACACCAACGCGCTTATCGCCATGCGTAGCGCGCCGGACGTGCCTAAGGATCGCTGGATGGCGATGACGCGCTTGGACCAGAACCGCTCCAAGACGCAGCTTGCCAAGAAGGCCGGCGTGCCGGTCACGGCGGTAACACGCATGGCCGTTTGGGGCAACCATAGCCCGACGATGTTCCCGGATTTCGAGCACGCGCTCATCAACGGCGAGCCTGCCGAAAAGGTGATCGGCGACCGTGCTTGGCTGGAAAACGACTTTATGAAGACCGTGCAACAACGCGGCAAAGCGATCATCAACGCGCGCGGCAAGAGCAGCGCGGCCAGCGCCGCGAACGCGGTGGTGAACCATTTGCAAAGCATGACCACCGTCACTCCGGAAGGGGATTGGTTCAACGCGGCGATTTTGTCCGACGGCAATCCCTACGGCGTGCCGGATGGGATCGTCTTTTCCTTCCCGCAGCGGCGCGAGGCCGACGGCACGGTGCATATCGTAGAAGGGTTGGAGCTTTCCGCCTATGCGCAGGAAAAACTGCGCCTTTCCGCCGAGGAACTGCTCAAGGAGCGTGAAGCAGTTGCCGACCTCTTGAAGTAGCTTTGGCTTGCTGCTATAATACGCGAGCATCCGCGCGGCGTGGGCAAAGTTTCACGCCGCGCTTGTTTTTGGGGCGGGCGTTCCCCTGCGCGGGACGCGGCGGGGCAAGGTACGCAAGCCCCTTGCGGGGTTCGGAGCGGTCCCGAGCATGTATAATAGAGGGCGACGGCACAAGGGGAAGGCGAAAGACTATGCGGCGCACGACAGCTCATGCACAGCGCAGCCCTGCGCGGGCCTCTTTTTGGGCGCGGCGTTGGACGCTGTTGGCCGCTGTCTTGTTGGGGGTGGTGTTCCTTGTTTCGTTGCAACTCGCCCCTTCGGTCAGCGAACAGCGGCGCGATAGCGGCATTTTTGCCTACACGGCGGAAGTGATCCGCGAGGGCGGCTTGCCCTACCTGGACGCTTGGGACAACAAGTTGCCCGGGGTGTACTTCATAGACGCGCTGGCCTTCGCCGTTTTCGGCACGAACCGCTGGGCGTTGTGGTTGGCGGAAAATCTGACGCTTTTCGGCGCGGCGCTGGCGCTTTTTTGGTTGCTCAAGCAGATTTACGAAAAACGCGCCGAGGTGTGGATCGGGACGCTCATTTTTATTTTGCTGGCGCGCCATCCTTTGTTGGTGGAAGATACCAACTTCACCGAGCTTTACGCGCTTTTGCCCCAAACGCTGGTTTTGGTGGCGGGCTTTCAATTGTTGCGGCGTCCGGAGTGGCGTTGGGCGTTGCTTTTTGGTTTTGCGGCGGGCGTGGCTTTTTTGATCAAGCAGACGACCGTCGGGGTGGCGTTGGCGTTTGTGCCCGCCGTGCTGCTGAGCGGGCATCCTTTGGCGCGAGAACGGCGGCGTTGGCGTTGGCTGGGCGGTATAGCCTTAGGCGGGCTGGCGTGTTTGTTGCCGGTGGGGGTGTATCTGCTGGCAAACGGCATTTTGGACGACGCCTTCGACGCTTCTTTTGTCATGGCGCGCTCGTTTCATCGCTGGGTGGGGCGCGAATCGGTTTGGCTGGGGCGCACCCTGATCACCACGCTGACCAAGAGCGCGTTTGCGTTGGTGTTCTATCCGCTGTTGCCTTTTTTGCTGATCGGCTTGCGGGCTGCGTGGCGACGGGGGCGCGTGAGGCCGCTCACCGACGCGCGCACCGCGAGCGAGGCCACCTTGGCGCGTTGGGCCGTGTTGACCTTTGCCGCCGATCTGACCCTGGTCAACATCACCAATCGCGGCTACGGCCATTATTATGTTACACTGTTGCCCGCCGTCACGTTGCTTTTGACGTTTTCGGTAAGCAAGCTCAACGAGTGGGCGGAACAGAGCCGACGGGCGCGGCGTGTGCACTGGGCGCGGGTGTATTTGGCGGCGGTGCTGATCGGCGTGCCGTTAGTGGCGAGCGTGGTGCGCTTTTGGGAGGCCAACTGGCAGATCGCCGGGCCTGCCAAGCAGCGTGACCTAACCGCTTACGTGATCGAACACACCAGCCCGCAGGATATGGTTTTGGTGTGGGGCGCGGCGACGGTGATCAATTTCCAGAGCGGGCGCAAAAGCCCCACGCGCTATCACTACGGCTATCCGCTGATCGTGCCGGACTATAGCGACGAGGCGATCTTGGAGTTCGTGGCGGAGCTGGAAGCCAATCAGCCGACGATGATCGTGGATACAACGATGCGGGATGGCTATCGCGTGCCGCCGTTGGACCCGGAGCGTAGGCGGCAGTGGTGGGCGGAAGGGGGACGACGGGATACGGCCAATCTGCAGCCGATTTACCGTTTTGTGGCCCAACACTGCCGCATCGTGGATGAGGTGGACGAGGCGACTATCTACCGCTGCACCTACGACTAGGGCGCAGGGGTCAGGGTGAGGCTGGTGGTTGTGCTGGTGCTGGGGAGCGTGAAGAACATCAGGCATAAGAACACGATTAGCGCCAGCACCACAAAGACCGCCCAACGACTGGCCGGCTTGATCGGGCGGCCTTTTTTGTCGTGGTAGTTGCCCGTCAACAGCAGCAGCATATCGATCACCATCCAGATGCCGAAGCCCCCGAACGTGAAGAGCTGGATCAACCCGATCAGGATGTAGCCGGTGTAAAAGCGGTGCGCGCCGAAGACGCCGAAAAAGAGCGCCAGCAACATCGTGACCCACCAACTGCGCGGCGAGGGCACGGCTTGGGCAGCGGGGGAGGGCGCGCCTTGGACGGGTTGCGCAGGGTTGATGACGTTGCTCACGATCACGTTGATTTGCGGCACGGCCAAGTTAGAAGGCGCGTCGCCCGACGTTTTGTAAAACGGGTTGACCATCGTGGTCCCGCAATATTGGCAGGTGAGGGTCGGGGTGTTGGCGTGGGGCAACGGGGCGCCGCAGTTGCTGCAAGAAAGCGTTTGCTTGGCGTTCATCGGTGTAACCTTCTTTTTGGGTGGCAGGTGGGATGTTTCGGTATGAGCGTATTATAGGCGGCGCAGGTGAAAAATGCGAGCGTCTTGGGCGCGGGAGTTGTGCGCTGCTACCATCTGCGGCGGGGTGCGGGCTGCGCCTATCCCCGCCGCCGTGCGTGCCATTTGACGGCATGAGGCACGCGCGCTAAACTTCGAACGGGTGTTCGGAAATTCCCTAAGCACGTGAGGACAACTTTCCCCTATGAGCCAAAAGTATATCGTCGTGCGTGGCGCACGCGAACACAATCTGAAAAACATTGACATCACCATCCCGCGCGACAAACTGGTTGTGATCACAGGGTTGAGCGGCAGCGGCAAAAGCTCGCTGGCCTTTGACACGATCTTTGCCGAAGGGCAGCGGCGCTATGTGGAGTCGCTTTCGGCGTATGCGCGCCAGTTCCTCGGGCAGATGGAAAAGCCGGACGTGGACCAGATCGAGGGGCTTTCGCCCTCCATCTCGATTGACCAAAAGAGCGTCAGCAACAACCCCCGCTCGACCGTCGGCACGGTGACCGAAATTTACGACTATTTGCGCTTGCTCTACGCGCGGATCGGCGTGCCGCACTGCCCGACGTGCGGCGTGGAGCTGGCCCAACAGTCCGCCCAGCAGATCGTGGAGGCGGTCGAGGCGTGGCCGGACGGAACGCGCGTGCAAATCTTGGCGCCCGTTGTCAAGGCGCGCAAGGGGCGGCATGAGAAGGTCTTGGAAGAGATCGCCCGCAGCGGTTTTGTGCGCGCGCGCATTGACGGGGAAGTGCGCGATCTGAGCGAGCCGATTGCGCTTGGGCGCTATAAGATGCACACGATTGAGGTGGTGGTAGACCGCCTGATCGTGCGCCGTTACGACGATCCGGAGGGGGAAGAAGCGCAGGCGGCGCGCTCCCGCTTGACCGACTCCATCGAGACGGCTTTGGAGCTGGGCGAAGGGTTCGTGATCGTCAACGACGTGAACGACCGCGAACACCCCGTAGACCACATTTTCAGCGAGCTTCTGGCCTGTCCACATGGGCACGGCAGCTTTCCGGAGCTGGAGCCGCGCTTGTTTTCGTTCAACAGCCCGCACGGCGCTTGTCCGGAATGCCAGGGGTTGGGCGTCAAGCGCGAGTT
>JALSSH010000618.1 GCA_026984385.1 Ardenticatenia bacterium
GGTTACGGCGCGGACGCGCTCGCCCGCGCTCGCCGCGAGGAGAGCTACGGGCGCAGTTATTGGCAGCACGCCGACGTTTTGCGCGACCCGGTCTTCCGCGCGGCGCGGATTGTCGGCTGGGGGCTGCTCTGGACGGGCGCGGCGACGCTCGGGGCGTTACTGCTCAGCCGCGCCGCCTATGGGACGTTCGCGCCGACGGTCGAGCACATTTTCCACAACCTCGCCAAAGCCGATCTCGCCTTCCCGAACGCGCGCGCTTTCTACAGCTACGAATTCCGTAACGTGCTGTTGCTGGGGCTTTTCACGGTCGGGGCGGGGATCGTGTTGCGCGTCAGCCGCTGCCCGATCTACTTGCCGCGCCGCTTAGGAGCGCGTCCGGTGTGGGAAGCGCTGGCGTTAGCCGTGATCGCGTTGGACTTGGGCGCGGCGGCTTGGGGCTTCAACCCCGCCGCCGACCCCGCCTGGCTGGACTACACCCCGCCGAGCGTCGCTTGGATGCAGGGAAAGCAGGCCGCCGAAGGGCCGTATCGTTACACCACCATCAACTACGGCGAAAATCCGCTCCACGCCAACAGCACGTGGCGCTACGACCTGCACGACGCGCGCGGCTATGACAGCATGATCCCCAAGCAATACGCCGACTTCATGGGCCTGATCGCGCCGCAGGGTGGTTTGTTGCACAACCGCATTGACCCCATCGCCTACGACAACGCCCAAGCGCTGGCCTCTCCGCTGCTGGACTTGCTCAACGTGCGCTATATCGCCACCGACTGGGTCGTGCAGGACGCGGAGACGCTCGGCTTGCGGGAGGTGTACGCGGACGGGGCGCTGCGGGTCTATGAGAACACGGACGCGCTCCCCCGCGCCTACACGCTGCCCTACTACGAGTTGACCGAGCCGCTTTGTGGCGCGCAGCCGGACGACTTCGCCACCATCGTCCAAAGCGCGGACTTCCGAGCCGACCCGCGCCGCGTGGTGATCGAGAGCTTCCCCGAGGCGGGCGCGGGTTGTGATTTCGTTTACCGCTGGCCCCAGCCAGAACAGGAAGCCGACCCCGTCCCCGCCACCATCACCGCCTACGGCGCGATTGAGGTCACGCTCCAGGCCGAGGTGACGCGCGAGTCCTGGTTGGTGTTGGCGGATAGCTACTACCCGGGGTGGAAGGCGTTCATTCGCCCGCTAGAAGAAGACGGAGCGAGCGAGCGTGAAGTGCCGATCCACCTGGTCAACGGCAATTTTCGGGGCGTGCGTTTGCCGGCGGGCGCTTGGGAAGTGCGTTTTCGCTACAGCCCGGCCAGCTTTCAGGTGGGCGCGTTTATCTCGTTTGTCAGCGGGATGCTGCTCATCTTCCTGTTGATGCTCTGGGCGTGGCGGCGCGTCTATCGCGCAGAAGCCGACGCGGACAGCGCCAAACGCATCGCCAAAAACAGCTTGGCCCCGATTGTGCTCAACCTTTTCAACCGTAGCATTGATTTTGCCTTTGCGTTTATCATGCTGCGCATTCTGGGGCCGGCCAACGCGGGCATTTACTACTACGCCATCGTGATCTTCGGCTGGTTCGATATCTTGACCAACTTCGGGCTAAATACGCTGCTCACGCGCGAGGTAGCGCGCCACCGTGACCAAGCCGGACGCTACCTTTTCAACAGTACCGCGTTGCGTTTACTTTTTGCGCTTTTGGGCGTGCCGCTGTTGGGCGTTTTCCTGTTTATCCGCCAGACCGCCGTCAGCCCCCCGCTGGAAACGCAAGCCGTGCTGGCAATTGTGTTGCTCTATGCGGGGTTGTTGCCCGCCAGCATCAGCACGGGGTTGACCGCGCTTTTTTACGCTTTTGAAAAAGCCGAGTTCCCCGCCGCGCTGACCACAGTTAGCACGCTGGTTAAGGTGAGCGCAGGGTTGGGCGCGCTGCTGGCCGGTTGGGGTGTGGTGGGGCTGGCGGGGGCCGCTGTGTTGACCAACGTGGTCACGCTTTCCGCGCTGAGCTGGTTGGCGCGACCGTTGGTCGGCCACTTTTGGCAGCCGCTAGACCGCGCGTTGATGCGCTTGATGGTGAGCGAAAGTTGGCCGCTGATGCTCAACCATCTTTTGGCGACGGTGTTCTTCAAGATTGACGTGGTGCTGATGGAGGCGATCAACGGGAACGCGGTCGTCGGGCAATATTCCACCGCCTACAAATGGTTGGACGCGCTGAACATCATCCCCGCCTTCCTGACTATGGCGTTGCTGCCGATCATGGCGCGGCAGGCGCACGAAGACCGCGACGGCTTGCGGCGCAACTACGCGCTGGCGGTCAAGTTGCTGGTGATGATCGCGTTGCCGGTGGCGGTGGTGACCACGTTCATTGCCACACCGCTTATCCACATGCTGGGCGGCGCGGCCTATTTGCCCGCCGGCGCGATAGCCTTGCAGTTGATGATCTGGAGCATCCCCATTGGTTGGATCAACAGCGTGACCAACTACGTGATCGTGGCGCTAGATAGGCAGCGCACCTTGACGCTGGCTTTTGTGGTGGGCGTGCTTTTCAACATCAGCGCCAATGTGCTCTTGCTGCCACGCTACAGCTATCGCGCGGCGGCGATCATCACGATCTTTTCCGAAGGCACGCTTTTTGTCGCTTTTTACTGGATCATTCGCCAAGAGCTGGGGAGTATGCGTTGGCCGCGCGTACTTTGGCGACCGTTCGCAGCGGCGCTTGGCTTGCTGGGGATCATGGCGTTGTTGTGGCCGATTGCGCCGCTGGGGGCGTTGTTGGCGGCGCCGCCGATCTATGGGGTGGGGCTGCTTGTGTTGCGCCCCTTCAGCGAGGCGGAAGCTGCGCGCATCGCACCGCTTTTGCCCGCCAAAGTGCGGCGCTGGGTGTTGCCCTAGCCCTGAAATAAAAAAACGCGCCCCTCGCCACGTTCAGGCGCATTTCCGAAACTGATGAGCCGCCCTGTTGATTTAGCGTCAGATCGGGCGGGCTTTGGGGTGGGCTTCGCGCTTCAGATGCACCACGCGCAAGTTGCGGTCGTGCAAAAGCCGCCGCACAACCGGGTTACTTTGCACGGGCAAAATCTGGTGTTGGCCCTCTTTGGTCAGCTCGAAGTGATACACGGCCACGCGCCGCGCCCCGGCGTGGATATGTTCTTCCACGCCCACGATCGGGCTGATCTGCCAGCCTTCGGCCAAATAGCGCAACAACACGTCCGCCGGTGCGTAAGGCTGGGAGCTAGGCGACCAATGGCGGCGTGTGTCAATCGCGGTCAGCCCCAGTTCAATAGGTGGTGCTGCTCCTGCCATGACGATTCTCCTTATGTGATTTGACGGCAGCCGGAAACGCTGCCCGAACGGTGTGCAGTGCGGAGGCGGAGGGATGGGGGAATGCTTGACCGCCGCCTGCCGCCGGGCTAGAATACGCTGCGGTTAATATCTGCAAACATTATAACACAGACAAGGTTAAGCGACGTGGCAACTTTGATTAAAATTAGCGAAATTGCGCAGTACGAAGGCCAGGAAGTGACCGTGCGCGGTTGGCTGTATCATCGCACGGACAAGGGGCGGTTGCAATTCTTGCAGGTGCGCGACGGCACGGGCATTGTGCAGTGCGTGGCTTTCAAAAAAGAGTTGCCAGCAGAACAGTTTGAGATCGCGCGCAAACTGACGCAAGAATCCTCGGTGGTGATCAGCGGCACGGTGCGCGCGGACAAGCGCGCCCCGGGTGTTCCGGGAAAATTCGAGATCGGCATCAGCCAGCTCGAACTGCTGCAAATGGCCGAAGAATACCCTATTCAACCCAAAGAGCACGGCGTCGAGTTCCTGATGGATCACCGCCATTTGTGGGTGCGCTCGCTGCGCCAATGGGCGATCTTGCGTATCCGCGCCACCATCATCCGCACCATCCGCAACTGGCTGGACGAGCACGGCTATTTGCTGGTGGATACACCCATCCTGACGCCCGCTGCCGGCGAAAACACGACCACGCTTTTTGAAATTGACTACTTCGGCACGCCCGCGTACCTGGCGCAAACCGGCCAGCTTTATAACGAGGCCAACATGGGCGCGTTCGGCAAGGTGTATTGCTTTGGCCCCACCTTCCGCGCGGAAAAATCCAAAACGCGCCGCCATCTGATGGAGTTTTGGATGGTCGAGCCGGAGATGGCCTTCTATGACCTGGAAATGCTAATGGACGAGGAGGAGCAGTTCGTCAGCGCCATTGTGCAAACTGTGCTGGCCCAGCATCGGCAAGAGTTGGAGATTTTGGAGCGGGACATCACGCGGCTGGAAAACGTTAAGCCGCCCTTTGCGCGCATCACCTACGACGAGGCGGTCGAGCGGCTGAACGCTTTGGCCGCCGAAACCGACGATCCGGAGCGCAAAGCCGAGCTTGCGATCACCTGGGGCGATGACTTCGGCGCGCCGCACGAAACCGCGTTGGCCGAGATGTTCGATAAGCCGGTTTTTGTCTACCACTACCCCACCGCCGCCAAAGCCTTTTATATGCAGCCGGTGGAAGGCCGCCCGGAAGTTTGCCGCAGCGTAGACCTGCTGGCGCCGGAAGGCTACGGCGAGATCACCGGCGGCAGCGAGCGCATCTACGATCCGGATTTGCTGCGGCAGCGCATTGACGAGATCGGCATCAACCCCGAAAATTACGCCTGGTATCTGGACTTGCGACGCTACGGCAGCGTGCCGCACGCGGGGTTTGGGTTGGGCGTGGAGCGCACGGTGGCGTGGGTTTGTGGGCTGCCGCACATCCGCGAAACGATCCCTTACGCGCGGATGCTCAACCGTCTTTACCCGTAAACGCGATGAGCGGCGCATCGGTTCACGAGTTGCGCGTGTTGGCGCGGCGGCTGCTGGATACCTCCAGCGCCACCGACGCCCCCACCGCCTATTACGCGCTTTTCCATGACGCGGCGCGCACCGCGCTTTACACGGCAGAAGACGCCCAAGGGCACATCACCGGCTTTGTCAGCGTGTGCCAGACCGGTTTGGATCTCTTCCGTCCGCTGGTGACGTTGCGCTGTTTGGATGAGGCCAGCGCGGCTATGCTGCTTGCGCGCGCGTTGACGCCCGGGCGTCCGTATATCCTCTTTGCGTCCATGAGCCAGCTCCCGCTACTCGTCGCTCATCTGGACGTGGACAATCTGCGCGCGCTGCACATCTACCGGCTGAACCCGCGCCACTTTCGCCCGCCGCTGAGCGCGTTGGTGCAAACGGCGCGCACGCCGGATGGCGCACCCCGTTGGGTGATCGAGGGCGCGGAGGGGCGCGCGGTGGCCGGTTTGAACTGGCGCAGCCCCGCGTTCGCGGAAATTTATGTGCAGGTGGACGAGGACGTGCGAGGGCGCGGTTGGGGTCGGCAAGTGGTGGCCGCCGCTACGCAAGACGTGCTCGCCGAGGGGCGCGTGCCGCTTTATTTGGTCGCCGAGGGAAACACAGTTTCCGCGCGCTTGGCAGCCAATTTGGGCTATATGGACACGGGCGCCCAGCAAGTGCTCGCGGAGATCGTGCTCCAAACGCCTTAGCCACGTGGAGGCAAAGCCCCCGCATCTGAAGCTCAGTCAACGGGAGCAGCTATGTTGGACTTCTCGCTTACGTTTCCGCCCGGGTTTTTGTGGGGCACGGCTACCGCCGCGCACCAAGTGGAAGGCCACAGCGCGCCCAGCAACTGGACGGCGTGGGAAGGCTCGCCCGATCATGTGTACGAGGGGCAAGCCAGCGGCGCAGCTTGTGACTGGTGGGAAGGGGGACGCTACGAAGAGGACTTCGAGCGCGCCGCCGCGTTGCACACCAACGCGCACCGTCTTTCGCTGGCTTGGGAACGGATCGAGCCGCAGCCCGGGCGCTACGACGAGGCCGCGCTGCAACGTTACGCGGAGATGTTGGCCGCTTTGCGCGCGCGCGGACTAGAGCCGTTCGTCACGCTGCACCACTTCACCCATCCCCTGTGGCTGGAAGAGCAAGGCGGCTGGGCCAACCCCGCAGCGGTCGGACATTTTGCGGACTACGCGCGCGTGGTGGCTGAGGCGCTCGGTGACCGCGTGAGCATGTGGTGTACCCTCAACGAGCCGCTGGTCTTCGCCACCCAGGGCTATTTGCTGGGACGCTTTCCCCCGGGCAAACGTCGCCTGCGGCTGACTTTCCGCGTGGCGGAAAACTTGCTGCGCGGCCACGCCGCCGCCTACCGCGCCATCAAACA
>JALSSH010000619.1 GCA_026984385.1 Ardenticatenia bacterium
CATGGCCGCCGTCGCGGGCTTGCAAGAGGCGCTGATCGCGCTGTTGACCGGCGCTGCGTTGCTCGCCACGCTGATTATTGCGATCCCGTTGGTGGAGCGCGGCACACTGGACGGCGTGCTGCTGGCAGTGTTGGCGCTCGCCACGCTGACCGCGTTCGAGGCCGTGCAACCGCTCCCCGCCGCCTTCCAACACTTGGAAGCGAATTTGGCCGCCGCCCGTCGCCTATTTGAGATCGTGGACGCGCCGCCGCCGGTCCGTGTGCGGCCCGCGCCGCTGAACGCCCCGCCCTTCCCCGTCGCGGGGGCCGATCCGTTGCGCGTGGAAGGGCTGCGCTTCCGCTACGCGCCAAACGAGCCGCCCGCCCTGGACGGCGTGAGCTTCACGTTGCCGCCACACGGCACATTGGCCGTCGTCGGGGCGAGCGGCGCGGGCAAATCCACGTTGGTCAACGTGCTGCTGCGCTTTTGGGACTATGCGGAAGGGGAGATAGCGCTTTTCGGGCGCGAGCTGTGCACCTTGCCGTCGGAGACCGTCCGCGCGCAAATGAGCGTGGTCAGCCAGCACACCTACCTTTTCGCGGGCACAGTCCGCGACAATTTGCGCCTGGCCGCGCCCGATGCCGACGACGCCGCCTTGCAACGCGCTTGTGAGGCGGCCCAACTGCACGGCTTTATCCAAACGTTGCCGCATGGCTACGACACCTGGATCGGAGAACACGGCTTGCTGCTGAGCGGCGGGGAACGTCAGCGGCTGGCGATTGCGCGCGCCCTCCTCAAAGACGCGCCGCTCTTGCTGCTCGACGAGCCAACCGCCAACTTGGACGCGATCACGGCACGGGACGTGCTGGAGACGATCTTCACCGCGCTGGCCGACCGCGCCACGCTGCTGATCACGCATCGGTTAAGCGGGCTGGAGCGCGCTGACGCGATCTTGGCTTTGCGCGCGGGGCGGATCGTGGAGCGCGGGACACATGCGGAGTTGCTGAAAGCGGGTGGCTATTACGCGCAGATGTGGGCTTTGCAACACGCGCGCTTGGCCGATTTGCGCTCTGATGCAACATCAACGGGAGATTGACGGAACTTCTACGCGCCGCTTACGTTTTTCTAGCGCGCTTCGGCGTAGGATAGGGGCGAGCGAGTTGGGAAAATAGATGCGCGAAGGAGGCTTGTAATTATGGCGAACATCACCCGCTGGGACCCCATCCGTGACATGATCTCGATGCGTCAGGCGATGGATCGGCTGCTGGAAGAGGCGTTTGCGCGCGGCACAGAAACGCGCGGCACGGGCGCTTGGCTGTTGCCGATGGACGCTTATATCACGGACGACGCGATTGTGATCCGCGCGGACGTGCCCGGGCTGAAGCCGGAGGACATCGAGATCACGCTGGAAGGCGACACGCTCAGCATTCGCGGCGAGATCAAGCGCGAAGAGGGCAACGAGCGCAAATACGTGTTGCTGGAACGTCCGACCGGCAAATTCGAGCGCACGTTGACTATCGGCACGCCGATTGACCACGACAAAGTCGAGGCGAGCTTCAAAGACGGCGTGCTGACCTTGACGCTGCCGAAAGCCGAAGCGGTCAAGCCACGTCAGATCACGGTGAAGGCAGGCAAGTAACGTATCCCGTCTTCCTTATGTGTCCCCCTACTTGCGCCGCCGACGGCCAACGGGCATCGGCGGCTTTTTTGTGCACTCTTTCCAACGCTTTCCCCGCGCCTTGACGCTTCAGAAAAGCGGAACGATCCTTGCCAAACCCCACAAGCTGCGGTAGTATTCTGACCGCTTAGCGCCCGCGACACGGCTCATTGCAGCCTCTGCGGGCGGCTTTCCGTTTGTCAGCGTGGGGCTGTCCCGCGCCAGGCAAACAAGCCCGTGGAAAGGAGACAACTCACCACACATGAAACGGCCATATGAATTAGGGTTCATCATTCCCTCCAGTGTCTTGGAACAAGACACTAAGCGCGTGATCGAGATGGTCAAGGGATGGGTGGAAGACCTGGGCGGAGAGGTCACCAACGTAGACTATTGGGGCCGCCGCCGTTTGGCTTACCCCATCGAAGACTACCGCGAAGGCTATTACGTCTTCTTGTTGATGGACTTCCCCACCGAGCAGATCAAGGAATTGGAACGCCGAATCAAGCTCAACGACCAGATCATCCGCCACTTGGTGGTGCGACAAGACGAAAAGTAGGGAAGCGACACTCCCACATCAACGCGGAGTCGTCGGGTCAACCGAGGAGTGTGTGAGGATCATGGGGCGAGGCTTAAACAAGGTGATGATCATCGGCCATCTGGGGCGCGATCCCGAGCTGCGCTACACGCCCAGTGGACGCCCTGTGACCAGTTTCAGCGTGGCGACAACCCGCACATGGACATCCTCGGATGGCGAACGCCGCGAAGAAACCGAGTGGTTTAACGTGGTAGCTTGGGGTACGTTGGCCGAAATTTGCAAAACGCACCTGAGCAAAGGCCAACAAGTCTATATCGAGGGCCGCTTGCAAACGCGCGGTTGGGAAGACGAAAGCGGCACACGCCACTATCGCACCGAGCTTGTCGCCAGCGAGATGATCTTGCTGGGCGAACGGCTTTCTTCCGACGGCGAGGACCAGAACGACGACCCACGTGAGACGTTCCCATTTTAAGCGCGCGGCGGCTCGGCTGCGCGGCTTAGCTTAGGACAACAGCCCGAGGGGTACTCCCTCGGCAACTTTCGACAGCGAAGTACGACGAAGGAGATATTTTCAGGTGAGCGAGAACGAAAACCTGGAGAAAACCGCACAGACCAGCCCCCGCCCGGCAGGACGCGGCTCACGGAGTGAGTCCCGTCCGCCGCGTCGCGGTGGGCGCATGGGCGGTCGGCGCGGCGGTCGGCGACGCAAAGAGGACTTTTTCAACGCCAACAAGACCGTGCCGGACTATAAGGACGTGGAAACGCTGAAACGCTTTCTGACCGAGCGCTCCAAGATTCGCCCGCGTCGGCAAACCGGCCTCACGTCCAAAAACCAACGCAAGCTGGCCCGTCAGATCAAGCGGGCACGGCATTTGGCGCTGCTCCCCTTCACCGACGAGCAAACGCGCCGCTAAGCGACACCGATGCGCGGCGCGCTGCTCTGGCCGACGCCGCGCCTGGTTTTAGTGCACCGTATTGACGGATGCCGACACCCGCAAAAACGGGAAGACGACCATCACGTCGGGGTGCTGGGGGGCGAATCCTTGTGGTTCTCCCCCTTTTTGGTGACGAGCAAACCGGAGGAGAGTAGTCGCACCTATGAGCAAAAAGACAAAGACGGTCGGCGGGCCTCGTTCACGTCGTCTTTCGGCGGAAGATATTCAGCGTCGCCGCGAGTATAAATCACGGGCCGAACGCGAACGCATGTGGCAACGCCGCGCGCTGTTCGGCATCGGTTTTTTGGTGCTGGTGAGCCTGTTCGTGCTCGTCGGCTCGGTTGTTTATGAAAATATCATCGTGCCACGCCAGCCGATCTCGACGGTAAACGGCACGAAAATCACCACACAAGATTTTCAAGACCGCGTGCGCTTCCAACGCTGGCAATTGGCCGACAGCATCCGCAATTTGTACTACATGGTCGGCGGCAATGTGGACGCGGTGCAACAATACGCGGCCCAACAGCTCAACGACCTGCAAAGCCCGATCTCGCTGGGCGCTTCGGTGTTGGAGCAGATGGAAAACGACGCGCTTTTGGAACAAGGCGCAAAGGCGCTGGGCGTGACGGTGGACGACGCGGCAGTGCAACAGCGCGTGGATGAGTTCATGGCGCGCTCGCTGAGCCTGACTTTGCCCGGGCAACCGACCCGCACGCCTACGGAAGTGCCCAGCGAAACGCCCACGCCGCTGGTTTCCCCCACCCCGAGCAATACCCCCTTGCCCACCGCCACGTCAACCCCCGCCCCCAGCGCCACGCCCGCGTTGGACGAGGAGGGCAACCCGCTGCCGACCGCGACGGCAACGCCCGTGCCCACCGCCACCCTTTCGCCCACTCCCACCCCCACGTTGGAGCCGGACGCCATTGTGGCAACGGTGAGCGCTGCGAAGGATAATTGGCTGGCGGACGCACAAGAGCGCGCAAACGTCGAGCGGGACGTGGTCTATCAGGTCTTTTACTACGACGCGCTGCAAGACGCGGTGAAAGAAAAACTGGCCGAAGATATCCCAACCGAAATGCTCCAGGTCAATTCGCGGCATATGCTTTTTGCCTTCAACCCGCAAAATCCGCGTGACCCCACACCGCCCACCGATGAACAAAAAGCCGACGCCCTGGCGCGCGCTGAGGCGGCCTTGGCCGCGTTGCAAGACGGCGAGCCTTTCGCCGAGCTGGCGCAAGCCGTTTCCGACGACACGGGCAGCGCGTCTAACGGCGGCGAGCTGGGTTGGTCGCCTGCGGACAAATACGACCCGGCCTTTGCGGACGCTGTGCTCAACGCGGAGATCGGCGAAATTGTGGGGCCGATCGAAAGCCAGTTCGGCTACCACATCATCCAGGTGCACGCGCGAGAAGTGCGCCCGCTTCCTGAAAATGAGTTGGCAGACCGCAAGAACAAAGCCTACAAGGATTGGCTGGATGGGCTGAAGGCGGAAGCCAGTATTGAACGACAGAAGGATTGGATTCAGCGTATCCCCGAAGAGCCGACTTACGACCAATTGCTGGGAGACATTCTGCCCTTACGATAGCCATGACCTCAAGCGGCGCATCGTGGAAACGGTGCGCCGTTTTTGCGTTTAGGGGCGGTGGCCGGGTTAAACGCGACAAGAACGCCGAGCAACCGCTCCGTGCTTTCGGCTATACTTAGGGCAAGAACTCTAAAAACTTTTGGCACGCGATAGAAGATTTTTTGGAGGCTAAAGATGACTTCTTTTCCCCCCGAACCGCCTTTGATCACCATAGAGCGGCACATTTTGCAACAACAAGGACACCATCCGGAAGCGACCGGAAGGCTAACACAGTTGCTTTACGATATAGCGTTGGCGGCCAAGCTGATCGCGCGAGAAACCACGCGCGCGGGCATCGCCAACATCCTCGGGGCAACCACGTCGGAAAACGTGCACGGCGAAACACAGCAAAAGCTGGACGTTTTCGCCGACCGCGTGATCTTCCGCTTGAACGACCACACCGGGCGCGTTTCGGTGATGGCCTCCGAGGAGCACGACGAGCTGCTGCGCATCCCCGAGCACCACAAGCCGGGCTACTATGTGCTGATCTACGACCCGTTGGACGGCTCATCCAACATTGACGTGAACGCGCCGGTGGGCACGATCTTCGCTATTCATCGCAAACGCACGCCCGAAGACGGACACGGCACGGTCCAAGACGTGTTGCAAACGGGCACAGAGCTGGTCGCGGCGGCGTATGTGATCTACGGCTCTAGTACGATGATGGTGTATAGCACGGGCGAGGGCGTGCACGGCTTCACGCTAGACCCGAGCATCGGCGAGTTTCTGCTCAGCCACCCGAATATCCGCATCCCTTCCCCGCCGCAGTATTACAGCGTCAACCACGCCTATCAGCGGGACTGGGGCGAGGGGGTGCGGCGCTATGTGCGCTGGCTGCAAGCGCTCGACGATCCGCAACGCGAGCCGCTTTCGCACCGCTACATCGGCAGCATGATCGCAGACGTGCATCGGAATTTGTTGCGCGGGGGCGTTTTCCTATACCCGCCGGACCGCAAGCATCCGCACGGCAAGCTGCGCTTGACGTATGAGGCGCAGCCGCTGGCGTTTTTGTGCGCGCAGGCGGGCGGCTATGCCTCGGACGGCGTGGGGGACATTTTGAAGTTGCAGCCGCGAGACTTGCACCAGCGCGTGCCGGTCTTTATGGGCAACCGCGAGCTGGTGGAACGCGCGGAAGCGTTCATCCGCGAGCACGGGGACGAGTGGGTGGCGCAGTACGCGGCGCAACGTTGATAGAGCGACTCGACGCACTGGGACTTTTATCCGCTATCCCATCCTCACCAGGTTCGGTTACAATAAGCGCGACCGATCCGCCAGCGGTGGAGGAGATACCCTATGCGACGTTTGACCCTGCTCATTGTGATCGTGACATTGCTCGGCGCGCTGAGCGCGTGCGGTGGCAGCGAAGAACCAACGCCAACGGCCACGCCGCTCCCGCCGACTGCACCGCCCGCCTCCCCGACACCCGAACTCACCGCCACGCCCACCC
>JALSSH010000620.1 GCA_026984385.1 Ardenticatenia bacterium
TTACATCCCTGAGGCGCGTCGTTTCTTCGCTGTGCACTTTGACCAGGCTTTCCAATTGCTCATTACTTGACTTTGCAATCGCCCTGGGGTACTCGCCGACAGCTCGTGTGTAGAATGTGTTCTCGATTAAAATTGATAAGCTCTGCCCCAGACTGCGCGTGGTTGACTGCGATTTTGGGGCGGGGTATAATGCCGACAACCGCATAAGTGGGTGACGCTCGCGCCAAAACACGCCCACTTGAACATGATACCCCAGGGTTAGGACACGAGAAGATATGGCATTAAAAGGCAACCTGGCGGATTTCAGCACGACGCAGATTCTGAACCTGATCAATCTCGCCAAAAAAACGGGCACGCTGCGCCTATATGAACCGGTGGTGACCAAAGAAACGATCACCGACGGCACGGGCAAAAAACGCCCTAAGATTATCCCTGGCGCAGAGCGAGCTTCAATCGCTTTCCGCGAAGGACGATTGATCTGGGCGACGATGGGCGACCAAGACGGTCACCTTGCCAGCGTGCTGCACAAAGCCGGTAAGCTCAATGCTGAACAAACGCGCGTCATCCGCGAACGGGGCGCTAAATACTCGGACAAGGCCCTGGCGTTGATGCTCATCAACGCCAATTATGTGACCAAAGCCGACATCGTGCGCAGCATCCGCCAATACACGTTGGACATTGTCTACGACGTGATGAGTTGGAAGGAAGAGCCGTTCGTCTTTGAGGAAGGGGTGGTGCCACCACCGGAACGGATCACTGTGCCCATTGACCTTAAAAACGTGATCATCGAAGGCACGCGCCGTATCCGTGAGCTGCAACCGCTGGAAGAAGAGCTACCCAATCTCGATATGGCGCTCAAATTCCCCGATACCCCAGGCGACAAATTCCGTGGCATCCACCTGAGCGTAGACGAATGGCGCGTCGTCTCCTTCATCAACCCGAAAAACTCCATCCGGCAGATCGCCAAAGCCTGCAATATGACCGACACCGAAATCCGGCGCGTGGTCTACGGCTTGCTTCAGGCGGGGTTGGTGGAGCTGACCAAACCGCCGACGATGCAGCAAGCGGCCAAAGCCCAAACGCGCGCGCAAAAGCTGCGCCGCCAGCCGGTCGAGCGTTCGTTGGTGGAGCGCCTGATCGCGCGGATTAAGGAAGTGTAGGAGCGTTTTACGCTTGAAGTGCTTTATTTATGTTCATTTGCCAATTGGCGATGTAGGCCTGATCTGTAGAGAGTGAGACCGACCATGCCCATGCAAACCGTAAAAATGGTCATCACCGGCCCCTTTAGTGCGGGCAAGACCGAATTTATCCGTTCTATCAGCGAAATTGACGTTGTCACCACCGACGAGAATATCTCGCCGGACTCGGCAGAATTCAGCACCAAAGAGCAAACCACTGTGGCGATGGACTTCGGGCGTATCACGGTGGACGATGACTTGGTGCTCTACCTTTTCGGCACCCCCGGCCAACGCCGCTTTGACTTCATGTGGGAGATTTTGGCCGAAGGAATGCTCGGCTTCGTTGTGATGGTGGACAGCGCCAAGCCCGAAACCTTCCGCGAGGCCAAAAGCATCCTGGAAACGTTCCGCGCTTATGCTCCCACTCCCTACGTGGTGGCTGCCAACAAGCAGGACGACCCAGAAGCCTGGACGCCGGAAGATTTGCGGATCGCCTTGCGTATCGAGGACAATGTCAAGTTGCTGCCCTGTGTGGCAACCGACAAGGAAAGCGTCAAAAACGTTTTGCTAGAGCTGCTATACTCGATCCTGGAAGAGATGGATACCTAAGTCTAGGTATCTTGCAGGCTTGGGTAAACAAAGTAGAAACGCTGATGCGATGATTGTGCCGCCGGGTGGGGCGCTGCTGAAAGCGCAGCATCGGCGGCTTTGTCCTTGGGCTGTGTGCCCTGGAGGTGAAAGCCAGCCGTGCCGTCTTTGGTGACAGACCCAGGCATCATTCACTATGAAACCTACGGGCGTGGGCGTCCGGTGTTGTTATTGCACGGTTGGCTTGGCTCGTGGGAGCTTTGGCGAGACACCATCGAGGTGCTGGGCCGCGAGTTCCGCACCTACGCGCTGGACTTCTTCGGCTTTGGCGAGTCCGGCATTGTGCAAAGCGACGACGATTCGGAACTAGACCGTTCCGCCGCCTTCACCGTCCCTACTTATGTGGAGATGGTTTACCAGTTTATGGAGCGGCTGGGGATCAAACGCGCACCGTTGATCGGACACTCGATGGGCGGCACGGTTTCGCTCAGCACGGCCATTCGTTACCCCGAGAAAGTGGTCAAAGTCTGCGTCATCGGCTCACCGATCAACGGCAATTCGCTCAACTTGTTGCTCAAACTTTCCGGTAACCCGGCCCTGGCCTCGCTTTTTTGGATTTTTGAGGGCAAGGGGCTGTTGCTCTTTTTGCGCGGTTATAGCTACCTGATGGCGAAAGACGGGCGCGCCATGTCTCAGATGATGGTGAAGGACGTTTCCAAGATCAGTATGGAATCCTTCTTCCAAAGCATCGGCACACTGCGCAAAACCGACTTGCGCCCCGAACTGCACAAAATCCAAATGCCGGCATTGGGCATGTACGGCAAGCGCGATATCATCGTGCGCCCCTCCGAACGCGAAACGCTCAAGCGTGGCGTGCCGCACGCTCAAATTGAATGGTTTGAGGACGCGGGCCACTTCATCATGTTGGATTCGCCGGAACGCTTCATCACCACGCTGCGCACATGGCTACATCAGCGTTAAGGCTTCCGGCAAGCGTAGAAGCCTCCCATTTTCCACTGCGGCGCTAAGGGCGCACAACCTCGTAAACCTGTGCGCCGCCCTGCTCATAGACCAACTGTAAATATGGCACATCACCGAGCGCGTCTGCCGTATAAGACGCCGCTTCCGGTGAGGGCGAACGCCAACGTAGCATATCCGCCAGCGCGTCCGGATTGCCAAACACCTGCGGCACAAGCACATAGTCCACCCCCGCGTTGAGCAAACGTTCCCAATAAGCGCGCGTTTGTGGGGCGTGCCAAAACGCGCGCAGCGCTTCCTGTTCGGCTTCGACGGTTTCTGTGTGACGGAAAAAGGGTTGCGGGCGGAAATACACCGTATCTCGCTCACTGATAACGGGCGCCCAATCTCCTTCATGCGGCCCGGGGTGGTTAAGCACGCGCGCGTCGGGTGATGTGTTGTCGCGCAGCCACTGCATAGCCCTTACGTCTGCTTCGGAGGAAAACGCCCCGTAAATGTTCAACGAGGTATCTTTGCTGGCGCGCACCAAATCGTTGAAAAAAAACGCGCCCACTGCGATCCCGATCAGCGCCAGCACGGAAACCGGATAAGCGAGTGCTCGCACTACGCGGTCCGCGTGTAGCGTGTGGGCTAACCAGGCCAGCGCTCCCCCTCCCAAGATGACATAAGGAATGATCGGGCCGTGCCAGGCCATGCTGAAGGGGTAATCATACTTCCAAAGGAACGATAACGGCTCGGGCGCGATTTTTTCCAGCAGCCCCAGGGTGGAGAAGTCCAGCAGCGCCACGAGCCACACCGAGGCAAGCAACGCCGACGGTTTGCGTCGCCACACTCCCAACATCGCCCCCAACACGCTCAGCACAACGATAATTCCGCCGTGCATAATGATCATCGTGCGCCAATGGTGCGGTGAGACGGTAAACGGTGATTCGATATCTGAACCCAACAGATCGCGGACGTGCCACAACCAGGGGGCGACAACGCTCAGCGCCAGCGCGGGAACAATCACCACCAACACCAGCCACCGCCGCAGAGCAGGGCGCGGCTTGGCAAGCGGCAACACAAACAACCAGGGTACATAGCCCACTGCCAGCGCCAGCGTCATATCCGGCTGGCTGAGCGGCACAGCGGCCAGGCTCAGCGCGGCAAAAATCGCGTCGAGCTTGTGCCCATCGCGCAAATAGCGTAACGCGAAGGTCAAAAACGCCAGCGCAAAACTCAACGCCAGCAATGCGGTGTAGTGCGAATCCAGAAAGGCGGTCAGCAGCCCTGTTCCGCCCAACGCGGCCAGCATATAAGCGCGGCCCGTGCGCGCCTCGCCCAGCTCACATCCTAGATCGTAGGCGCTCCACACAAAAAGCACGCCCATCAGCGCGCCCAAGATCATCATCAGCTCATGGAGGCCAAGCGTAAAGCGTGCGCTGAGGTGCGCCACCAAGCCGGTGTAGGCCGGTGAGTAAAGATATTGAACTTCCGGATGCCAAGGGGCCAGTGTGGTGAAGTCGCCCCCGTCGCGTAGTGTCAGCGCCAGGTAGCCAAAGCCCTGGGCGTCGGTATCCAGCGGCACGGGGAGCACCGTAATCAGCGCACCGAAGAGCGCGATCACGACCAGCAAAAAAGCAATATCTCGGTGGCTGGGCCAATGCCAAGCGTCTTGGCCGCGTGTGCCGTGATGATAGCTGGCGAGCATCCCTGCTGCCAACACCATCGCCGCAAAAATGCCCATCCACGCTCCATCCCCCAGGCGTGCTGTCCAACCCCAGAGAGGGGCTAACGCCCAATTTAGGTCAACTACCAGCGCCAAAAAGAGCACCGCTCCCAGCCCTATACGCGCGCCTCGTGTCGGGAGCACAATCGCGGTGAGTGTGCCGACACTCAACAAAACGCCCGTCGTGATGAGATACGCCCAAAAGATCATCGGTTTTCCCCACTCATGTTGCGCGGATTGGGTTCTGTGGTGCACCACCCCAGTTTAATGAGTCGTGGCCGACTTTTCAAATGTGCGACGCATGGGGTAGTGTATCCCTCGCGGTTGAAATTCAGATGGCGGTCGATGGCGGCCTTTTTGAGTGCCTGCTCACACGGGCGTTCTTCGCTCAAAATGGCACACGATTACATGCTCTAGTAGGGACACAAAAACCACCCCACAAATTTCAACCGTTAAAGCTACACTACCGCGTGCGACAATTTGCGCGTTTGCCCGAGTTCCTATACAATTCTCCGCAATATCGGATTTATCCAATTTATTGTATTGATCCGATGATTCACGCGCAGGCGGCGAAGGATATCGGAGCCGGATTTGAGTTCGGAAATTCTACGCTACATCGTGGAACACCATCTGCAAGCAGGCGACCGTCTGCCCACCCTGAGCGACCTCAGCGCTGAGCTGGGCGTCAGTGTGAGCAAAGCGCGCGAGGAGTTGGCCGTTGCGCGCGCCTTAGGGTTTGTGCAGGTCAAGCCGCGTGTGGGGATGTTGGTGCAACCTTTTGGCTTTGCGCCTGCCGCCACGTTGAGCGTGCTTTACGCGCTGGGGATGGACCGCGAACATTTCCACGCTTTCGCCCGTTTGCGCGCCAGCCTAGAGCTGAGCTTTTGGCACGAGGCCGTCGCTCTGCTCACGGCGGAAGACATTGCCGAGCTGCGGCAATGGGTGGCACTGGCCCGTGAAAGGCTCTCGCGCGTCCCCATCGAAGTCCCTTATCGGGAACATCGCAAGCTGCATCTGACTTTCTTCAAACACCTGGAAAATCCTTTTGTGCAAGGCATCCTAGAAGCGTATTGGGCAGCCTATAAGGCGTTTGGACTGGCGCTGTACGCCGATCTTTCCCATCACCGCGAAGTTTGGGACTATCACGAGCGCATGGTGGAGGCGGTGGCGCGCGGAGATATTGAGGCAGGGTATGAGGCGCTGCGAGAACATATGACCCTTTTGCGCTACGAGCCGCAACAGCACGGGCAAAGGCACCCCGGCCAGGGCGACGGCCAACGCCCCAATAGCCCGAAGGGGCGACACGTGTTCGAGTGAGAAGCAATTTTCGGCAAACAGACACCCCGCGCGGGTGCTGTTTACTTTATGCAGGCAACAGACAACCGGAAGTACGTATCTGTCTTTGTAGGAGCAAACAACACTATGAGTGACGTTCAACCTTCTTCACTGAGCGACGTACTCGGCGATAGAGATGCTATCGTCAACGACTTTCAATTGATGTTCGCCACCGTCAACGGCTCGGGCAGCCAGACGGCGAACACCGTGCTCTTGCGCGCGATCTTTCGCATGGGTGTTCCGGTCAGCGGCAAGAACATTTTCCCCTCCAACATCCAGGGCCTGCCCACCTGGTACACGATCCGCGTCAGCAAAGACGGCTACATCGCCCGCACGGACGATT
>JALSSH010000621.1 GCA_026984385.1 Ardenticatenia bacterium
GTAGAGCTTGACCCAGTCCATGCCCAGACGATCTACCAGCGCGGGGTCAAGGGGGGTGTGCGGCCCAACGTGAATGCCGTAGCCCAAATGCGGGGCGGGGAGTGTGTTTTGCTGGGCCGCGCTCGGGGACACAACCCCCAAGCTCGCGCCCAAGATGAGCGCGGCGCTCAGCAACAGTCGGAGAAGGGGTGCGCTTTGCATAGCGCCGATTATACCCGCAAACGAGCGCGTGCGCGGGTTGGGCGCGCCGCCCGTGCGCCTTCGGCGCACTACGCGCGGCATCCGCCGCGCGTCAGCCGCGCGGTGCGCGGCTAGGCGGCGCGCCCGATCCGGCGGGCGCTCAACGCGCGCCAAAGCTACTCCACGCTGCCGCGCGCAATCGCCAGCTTCACCTCGCCGATAGCGCGCGTCACCTCGATCTCGCGTGGGCAGGCCATCGTGCAATTGTAGATGGTGCGGCAACGCCACACGCCGTCCGTCTCCGCCAAAATCTTGAGCCGCTCCTCGGCGGCGTGGTCACGGCTATCGAAGATGAAGCGGTGCGCTTGCACAATCGCCGCCGGCCCCAGATAGTCCTGGTTGGCCCAAAAGCTGGGGCAAGAGGTGGTGCAACACGCGCAAAGAATGCATTTGGTCGTGTCGTCGAAGCGTTCGCGGTCTTCCGGGCTTTGCAGCCGTTCGCGGCCATCTTCCGGTGGCGGATCGTCGTTGACGAAGTACGGCATCACGCTTCGGTAGTGCTCAAAGAACGGCTCCATATCCACGATCAAGTCTTTGATTACGCGCAGCCCAAGCAACGGCTCGATCTGGATGGTGAGGGCATCGCCTTCACCCAGCGTGTTGACCAGCACCTTACACGCCAAGCGGTTCATGCCGTTGATCCGCATTCCGTCCGAGCCGCACACGCCGTGCGCACACGAACGCCGAAACGAAAGTGTGCCGTCCTGTTCCCACTTCACGCGGTGGAGCAGCTCCAACACGCGGTCGGTCGGCTCGACATTGTCCAATGTATAGTCTGCCCAATAGGGCTTTTGATCTTTTTCCGGATTGAAGCGCCGGATGCGCAACGTAACCTGCATCGTTTGTCTCCCCCATCCACTCGCGGGCCTAGTAAACGCGCTCTTTGGGCTTAAATTTCTCGTCTTTTTCCGCCAACGACATATCCACCGGCTTCTTGTGGTTCAGCTCCACGCCACCGTCGGCGGCGCGATACGCCAAGGTGTGCACCATCCACTTTTCGTCATTGCGCTTAGGGAAGTCATCGCGAGAATGCGCCCCTCGGCTTTCTTCGCGGGCCAACGCGCTGACTGCCGTCACTTCGGCGATATCCAGCAGGCAACCCAGCTCCCACGCTTCGAAAAGGTCGGTATTGAAACGTTTGCCTCGGTCGTCAATGTGCAAATTGTTGGCGTACTCGTCTTTCAGGCGGCGGATGGTCTCGACGGCTTCTTGCATTCCCTCGGCGGTGCGGAAGACGCTCACGTGCTTCATCATCACCTGCCGCATCTCCTCGCGGATCTGATACGGCTTGCGGGTGCCGTCCGCCTTACGCAGCCGCTCCAGCTCCTCTTGGATCTCACCGGCGGGGTTTTCCGGCAGCGCGACGAAGTCCGCGCCCTGGCAATATTCGGCCATGTGCTTGCCGGCTCGCCGCCCGAAAACGATCAGGTCGGTGAGGCTGTTGGTGCCCAAGCGGTTCGCGCCGTGCACACTCACGCACGCGCACTCGCCCGCCGCGTAAAGCCCGGGCAACGGCGTCCGTTGTGCGTCCACCACCACGCGCCCGTGCAAATCCGTTGGGATGCCGCCCATGCCGTAATGCGCGGTCGGCTGCACCGGCATCGGCTCGGTGACGGGGTCAACGCCCAGGTAAGTGCGGCAAAAGTCCAAAATATCCGGCAGCTTCGTTTCGATATATTCGCGCGTGATGCGGCGGTCTTCGCCCGCCTCGGCCAGATAGCGGTTGACCGTCTCCGGCGTCACATCCAGATAAACGTAGCGCTGGCCGTTGATGCCGCGCCCGGCTTCGATCTCCAAGTAGATCGCGCGCGAAACCACATCGCGGCTGGCGAGGTCTTTGATGTGCGGCGCGTATTTTTCCATGAAGCGCTCGCCCTTGTCGTTGATCAACACGCCGCCTTCGCCGCGCACGCCTTCCGTGATCAAAATGCCCATCTTATAAATGCCGGTGGGGTGGAACTGGAAAAACTCCATATCCTGCATCGGCACGCCGCGCCGATAGGTGATCGCGTTGCCATCGCCGGTCAACGAGTGGGCGTTACTGGTGATTTCCCACACTCGTCCCCAACCGCCTGTGGCAAAAAGAACGGCTTTGCTGTGGAAAATATGCAGCTCGCCGTCGTCTATGTTCACCGCGATCACGCCGACCACCGCGTCCCCGCTGCGGATGAGGTCCACCACTTGGAACTCGTCAAAAAAGGTCACCTCGTTTTTGATGCACTGCTGGTAAAGCGTTTGGAGGATCATGTGGCCGGTGCGGTCAGCGGCGTGGCAAGCGCGGCGAACCGGCTTGTCGCCAAAGTTGCTGGTGTGGCCGCCGAAACGCCGTTGAGAGATGCGCCCGTCCGGTGTGCGGTCAAAGGGCAGCCCCAGATGTTCCAGCTCGATCACTGCGCTGACCGCCTCTTCGGCCAACGTGAGCGCGGCGTCCTGGTCGGAAAGATAATCGCCGCCCTTGACCGTGTCAAAAGCGTGCCACTCGGGGCGATCTTCTTCCAAATTGCCCAGCGCTGCGCCGATGCCACCCTGGGCAGCGCCGGTGTGCGAACGGGTCGGGTACAGTTTGCTGATCACGGCAGTTTTGACGCTGCGAGAAGCGTAAAGCGCGGCCATCAGCCCTGCGCCGCCACCGCCGACAATAATCGCTTCGTACTGATGTGTTTGCATGGCTTCCCTCGGTAAGTCTCTTGGAATCGTCCTATTGCACAGAAGACAACATATCGGTAGCGAGCTTGTAGGCGGTTTCGTCCGCACCGGCGATCAAAGCCGCCGCGCCCACCACGATCAGCGCAATCACGCCGAAGAAAATGGCCCAGTTGAGCGCACGGTTAACCCACACCGAGCGCGCGTAGTCGTTGACGATGTAGCGCAGCCCGTTGAAGCCGTGAATGGCCGCAAGCGCCAGCAGCAGCCCGTCGTAAATGCGCCAAACCGCTACCCCTGCCAAGAGCGCGTTCCAGCGCGCGCCGACAAACTCAACCGCCGTACCGGATTGGTTGATCGCGTTCGTGCCGACCACTTCCAGCTCCGGCACGCCGGCGATATCAAAGACGCCCTGCAAAATATGCATCAGCACCAAATGGCCGAAGACCAGGGGCAAGATCAACACGCCCGAAACACGCATATACGTCCAAAGCGTGGCTTCCCAGCCGCCCGAGAGCTTGACCCCCTGGCTGCTTCGCGTCACCAGCCCGTAGAGGCCGGAAAGCGCCAGCGCCACCACAAGGATCACCACGAAGCCCATCACAAACAAGGATTGCGTTTGCACAATTTCGTCCAACGTGGCGATATCGCGGTCGCTGGTGTAAAAAGCCACCGTGTGGTCCAACATCACGGCGAAAGTCGGCACCAAAACGAGCAACGTCAGGGCAAAAACGAGCAACGTGGCCCGTTCCTGATAGCGCCACCACTCCGGTTTATAGTCCAACGTCACGATGCGCAACCCGTTCAGCGCGTGAAAAACCACGCTGGCGACCAGGAAAAACTCACCGATGGTGAAAAGTGGGCTTTGATACTCACGGATGGCCTGCTCGTAGTCGCTGGGGTAAAAGGCCGCCCAAGAAGTATCCACCACGTGCAAAATCAAAAAGACGATCACTCCCAGGCCTGTGAGCCGGTGAAGTACCCAGGCCCACTGGCCTACCTTGCCGCGATAGCGCAAGGTCTCAGTAACGGTTGTCGCTAAAGCCGTCATAATGGCTTGCCTCCGTAAAATAGGTACGTGTACAGCACTAATTTTCGTAAAGGCCAGTTTGCTCAAACGCTCAAATAGGTATAATCCCTCCTACGCGCAATAGCTCAATGCCTTATTTATAACGGCACTTGCTTTTGCGCGCACGTGCCAAGCGTCACCGTTTGCGATGATGAAGCACAATGCGCTTTAGATCAATCTCGTAAATGCGCGCCGAGCGGCTCAAGGTATTTTTCGTCTCTCGCTCACTCGATTTTGCAAACACACGGCCCAGACCCCGAAAAAGCGCATTTTTGCTCCTGACCCGCCCCTTGGCTACAATTAGCGGGTCGCTCCATCATGTCGAGAGATCGGGGCTTTTGCCATGACAACCACCAAAGAGGAACTGTACGCCGTCTTGTTAGAGCTGCAACGCACCTATCAAGCTAAATTGGCTCAAATCGAAAAAAACAAGGCGCTGGATATCAGCGGCACAGGGTATACCAACCACCAAGCCGACGACGCGACCATGGTCTACGACCAAACCGTCAGCGTTTCCACTTCGCGGGCAGCCAAAACACGCTTGCGCCAGATCGAAGAAGCGTTGGCGCGGTTTGAAGAAGGAACATATGGAACATGCGAGCGTTGCGGCAAGGAAATTGACATCGCGCGGCTAGAGGCCATCCCGTATACCGCGTTTTGTCTGCGCTGTGCAGAAGCGCGCGACTATCGCGCCGGCAGGTAGCATGACCTCCACACCTCCCCCTTCCCCTGCTCGCTTTTCTCGCGTTGCCATGTTGTTACGTTGGGCGTTTTTGGCCGGTGTGGTTGCGCTGGTGTTGACCGCTGACCAGCTCAGCAAGGCTTACGCTGTCACCCATTTGCAGTGGGGCGAATCGTGGATGCCTCTCGACACAGTGCACCCATTTTTCCGCTTCACGTTGACCCACAACACCGGCGCCGCTTTTGGCCTGTTTCCACAAGGTGGGGCCGTTTTCTTGCTGATTGCGCTGGTGGTGGCGGTGGTGATCCTCTACTACTATCGGCGCTTGCCGCCCGGGGCGTGGCTGGTACGCTTGGCGCTGGGCTTGCAACTGGGGGGCGCGTTGGGGAACGTTGTGGATCGGCTGCGGCAAGGATATGTGGTAGACTTTTTGGAAGTCCCACACTGGCCGGTTTTTAACGTGGCCGATAGCTGTATTGTGGTCGGGGTGGTGTTGTTGGGGTTTGTGATGTGGCGAGAAGAACGCCGAGCGGCGCGTCAGGCTGAGAGTGAGGACTATCCCGAAAGCTCGCAACCCAACGCGCTCTCCGGTTAAAGCGTGGACCGAACGCATGGAAGCGTTCGGCCTTTTGTTCGCAACCGGTTCGTCAACCTACCAGGCGTAAGCTTCCGGCGCAGGGCCGCCCGGCCCGGGCCAGATTTCGTCTAACTTAGCCAAAGCTTCCTCGTCCAACGTGATCTCCAAAGCGCGCACACTGCCTTCGAGTTGCTCCATCGTGCGCGGCCCGATGATCGGCGAGGTGACCGCCGGATTGTGCAACAGCCACGCCAATGCCACATCTGCCGGTTTTTCGCCCAGCTCCTTGCAAAATGCCTCGTACTTTTCCAGTTGCGGGCGCAGTTCCTCGATGCGTTTTTGCGCATCTTCGGACATACGTCGCCCTTCGCTCACTTTTTGCAGCGCGCCCCCCAAAACACCGCCCGCCAGCGGACTCCAAGGAATCACGCCCAAGCCGTAAGCCTGACAGGCGGGCAATACTTCCAGTTCGACCGTGCGCGCAGTCAGGTTATAGAGGCTCTGCTCGCTGACCAAGCCCAGGAAATGCCGTTCATGCGCGGCACATTGTGCTTGGGCGATGTGCCAGCCGGCAAAATTGCTGCTCCCCACGTAAAGCACCTTCCCTTCGTGGACGAGCTGCTCCATAGCCTGCCAGACTTCTTCCCAAGGCGTGTCGCGGTCAATGTGGTGCATCTGATACAAGTCGATATGGTCGGTTTGCAAGCGGCGCAAGCTATCCTCACACGCACGCTTGATATGATACGCCGAGAGACGCGACTCGTTCGGCCATTCACCCATGCGCCCGAAAACTTTGGTCGCCAACACGATCTTTTCCCGCCGACCGCCCCCTTGTGCCAGCCAACGCCCGATGATCTGCTCGGTGATGCCTTCACCGAGCTTCCAA
>JALSSH010000622.1 GCA_026984385.1 Ardenticatenia bacterium
CGCCTGGCGGAAAGCCTTCATCATCTCGGCGGCGGACTGATAGCGGTCTTCCGGCTCTTTGGTCAGCGCGCGCAAAAGCACCGCTTCCACCTGTGGCGGCACATCCGGGTTTACTTCGGACGGGCGCGGCAGCGGTTTGTAGATATGCGCGTGGACGATGGCGTAGGGCGTGTCCGCGTTGAAGGGCACTTGTCCCACCACCACCTCATAGAGCACCACGCCCAGCGAATAAACGTCGGTGGCGGGCGTGAGCATTTTGTCGCCGCGCGCTTGTTCCGGCGAGATGTATTGCGGTGTGCCCAGCAGCATATCTTGGCTGAGCGTGGACTCACCCACTTGGGCAATGCGCGCCAACCCGAAGTCCGTGATGTAGGGCGTGTCGTCCTCGGCGAGCATGATGTTGGAGGGCTTGATATCTCTGTGCAACACGCCCCGATCGTGCGCAAAGCTCAGCCCTTCGGCGACTTCGCCCAGGATATGCAGTGCCTCAGCCAACGATAACGGCGCGCGCCTCATGCGCGTTTTGAGCGTTTCGCCGTCAATAAATTTCATCACCAAATAAGGGTGGCCCTGGTGGTCGGCGTAATCATAAACGGGGACGATATTCGGGTGTTCCAGCTTGGCGACGATCTGCGCTTCACGTTTGAAGCGCTCCAAAAAGTGCGGGTCTTCTTTGAAGACGGGGTGCAACACTTTGATCGCTACGTAGCGGTCGAGGTTGGCGTGGTAAGCCTTAAAAACCGTCGCCATGCCCCCCTGACCGAGCCGTTCCACGATACGATACGGGCCGAGCGTATCACCGACAGCGAAAATCATAGGACGCCTCAGAAAATTCTTGGCTTGCTGCGAGCTTCTAAAACTGATGTCTTCATCATACACAAAAATTGTGATATGTCTGGCCGAAAAGTGCTACCAAAGTGTAAAAACGCGACGGGTTGGCGTTCACCAACCCGCCGTAGGTGTGCGCGCACGCCCTAGCGGTCGTCCAACGCCGCGACGCCCGGCAACGTTTTCCCCTCCAAAAGCTCCAAACTGGCCCCGCCGCCGGTGGAAATGTGCGACATGCGGTCGGCCAAGCCCGCCTTGTGGATCGCGGCGGCAGAATCTCCCCCGCCGATGATCGTCGTGGCTTCGGAGTCGGCCAAAATTTGCGCGATGGCATACGTGCCTTTGGCGAAATTGTCCAGCTCAAAGACGCCCATTGGCCCGTTCCAAACGACCATCTTGGCCCCATCCAGCGCTTGGCGGAACGCTTCCACCGTGCCCGGGCCGATATCCAAAATGCGCCAACCGGCGGGCACGCCCTCCGCCGCGTGGATGATGCGCGTGTTGGCGTCGTTGGCAAAGGCATCTGCGATTACCACTTCGTCGGGCAAAAGCAACTTGTCGCCGGCCTTTTCCAACAGCTCACGGGCGGTTTGGATCGCGTCTTCTTCCACCAGCGAGTCGCCCATCGCGTAGCCTTGCGCGGCGAAAAAGGTGTTAGCCATGCCCCCGCCGATCAGCAAGCGGTCACATTTGCCCAACAGTGCCTCGATCACGCCGATTTTGTCCGAAACTTTGGCCCCACCCAGAATGGCGATGAAGGGATGTTCGGGGTTGGCGACGGCGTTTGCCAGGTAGTTGAGTTCCTTTTCCATCAAGAAGCCGGCGACGGCGGGCAGATAGTGCGCCACGCCTTCGGTCGAAGCATGGGCGCGGTGCGCCGAACCGAAAGCGTCGTTGACAAAAATATCGCCCAGCGCGGCGAGTTGTTTGGCGAACTCGGGGTCGTTTTTCTTCTCTTCCGGATGAAAGCGCGTGTTTTCCAGCAACAGCACGCCCCCTTGCGGCAAGGCGTCGGCGGCCTTTTGCGCGGCCTCGCCGACGCAATCGTCCGCAAACGCCACCTCCACGCCCAGCAGCTCGGCCAGCACCGACACGACCGGGCGCAACGAGAACTCCGGCTTGCGCTCGCCTTTGGGTCGCCCGAGGTGGGAGATCAACACCACGCGGCGTGGCTTTTGCTCCAAGATGTACTTCAGCGTGGGAATGGCGGCGCGGATACGGGTGGCGTCGGTCACCTGCCCGTCCTTGATCGGCACGTTAAAGTCCACGCGCACCAAAACACGCTTTCCGCTCAGATCAACGTCTCGCACGGTCTTTTTGTTCATGGTTCACCCCTTCTTGAAAAATACGTCAATGGGGGCCAGGACGTTGCGGCCCGTGCCCCCATTGGTTTTTTGCTTATTGTGCTGCTGCGACGTTTGGGCCGCCTCTAGAGTTTGTCCGCGACCATTTTCGTTAGGTCGGCGGTGCGCACCGAGTAGCCCCACTCGTTGTCGTACCAGGCCACCAACTTCACCATCGTGCCCTGGAAAGCAACCGTAAATTGCGCGTCTACGATGCTCGAACGGGAATCGCCGCGATAGTCCACCGAGACCAGCGGCTCTTCGGAAAGGCCGAGGATGCCCTTCATCGGGCCGGCTTCGGCGGCGCGGAAAGCCTCGTGTAGCGCCTCGGTCGTGGTTTCCTTCTCGATCTCCATCACGCAATCGATCAGCGAGACGGTAGAGGTAGGCACGCGCACCGCGATCCCGTCGAACTTGCCTTGCAGGTCCGGGATGACGATGCCAACCGCTTTAGCCGCGCCGGTGGTGGTGGGAATGATATTCATGGCGGCGGCGCGCGCGCGGCGCAAGTCCTTGTGCGGCAAGTCCAAGATGCGCTGGTCGTTGGTGTAGGAGTGGATCGTGGTCAGGTAGGCGCGCTTGATGGTGAAGGCGTCGTGGACCACTTTGGCGGCAGGGGCCAAGCCGTTGGTGGTGCAAGAGGCGTTCGAGATGATATGGTGCTTGGCCGGATCGTAAATATCCTGGTTGACGCCCAAGACAATCGTCGCGTCAATGTCGCCTTTGGCCGGCGCGGAGATGATGACCTTCTTGGCGCCCGCGTCAATGTGCGGCTGGGCCTTTTGCTTGTTGCGGAAAACGCCCGTGCTTTCGATCACGATATCCACGCCCAGCTCGCCCCAGGGCAATTTGCCCGGGTCGCGTTCGCTAAAGGCCTTGAGCAGCGTGCCATTGACGACCAAACCGTCGTCGGCCACCTCAACTGTGCCGTCGAAGTGTCCGTAGTTGGTGTCGTGCTTAAAAAGGTGTGCCATCGTGGGCAGGTCGCCCAAGTCGTTGAAGGCCACGACTTCCAGGGCGTCAGGGTATTTTTCCAAGATCACCTTGAAAACTTGGCGACCGATGCGCCCAAAGCCGTTAATCCCTACGCGAACAGTCATTTTGTGCTCCTTTGGTCTGGCTAGACACACATCACATTACAGGCAGGATAGACGCTGTGCGTCATCCTGGCAACGGACGAAAACGATTTATGCGATCTGCAAGCGTTCGGACGAGGTCGGCGCTCGATGCGCTGCCTCCTGATATAGCCGCAGCAAAGCCTGCGCCAGCTTGCTCGGATCGTGCCGCCAAGGACGCTGCGGGTCGGTGAGATCGGTTAAGTATACAGCGTAGCGCTTGTTGATGGGGTGATCTTCTGGGTCAGATTGTACATAATGCGTATGTTCACCGGCGTTTTTGCGGGGGTAACTGTTGTTGGCGAGCACCGCATCCAACACGCCGCGCCCGATGTGCTTTTCCAGCGCCAAGACGTGGTCGGCCACGCTGAAGCCGTCCGTCTCTCCGGGTTGGGTCGCCACGTTGCACACGTAAACGCAATAAGCGCGGCTGGCGCGGATCGCCTCGGTGATGCCGTTGACCAGCAGATTGGGCAGGATGCTGGTAAAGAGGCTGCCCGGGCCGATCACGATCAGCTCGGCGCTGAGTATGGCGCGGATCGCTTCCGGATAGGCGCGCGCGTTGTCCGGTTGCAAATAGACGCGCTCGATCTGTCCGCCCAGCTTCGGTATGCGAGACTCGCCCACCACGCGGCGCAATTGCGCCTCCCCCGGCAAGCGCACTTCGGCGGCCAAAGCGACGTTGTGGAGCGTGGCGGGCAAAACGCGCCCCTGGATGGCGAGCACGCGCGACGTTTCGGCGACCGCGCGGTCCATATCGCCGGTGATGCCCGCAAGCGCGGTCAGGAACAAATTGCCAAAGCTGTGCCCTTCTAGCCCGCCGCTGGCAAAGCGATATTGGAAAAGCTGGGTGATGAGGTCTTCGTCGTTTGCCAACGCCGCGATGTTGTTACGCAGATCGCCCGGGGGGATAACGCCCAGCTCGCGGCGCAACTTGCCGGAACTGCCCCCGTCGTCCGCCACCGTAACGATAGCGGTGATATGGCTGGTGTAGGCCTTTAGCCCGCGTAACACGCTCGGCAATCCCGTTCCGCCGCCGATGGCGACCACTTTTAACCCGCGCTGCCGCCGACTGTGCGCGTAGACCGCGTCGAGCAATGAGCCTCGTTGGCGCACGGCGAAAGGGGCCAGGATCGAGCGGTTCAGCTCATAAAGCGCCACGCCAATCGCGCCGAACCCGACCAGCGCCGCCGCCACCACACGCAACCCGATCGGCAACGGGCGCAGCGTAATCCACTCGATGAGCGGGGGCGGATTGCTGTGGCGATAGAGCGCGACGATGATCTGGGCCATGCCGACGGCCAACACGGTGATGCCGAAGAGCAACAAACCCAGCCAGCGTTTGATACGCAGCCCGGGCGTCAACCATCTGACCCAGCCATAGCGTGAGCGTCCCATCGGAGGCCTTCGTACCCCCACCTTGCGCAGGCGCACGCCTGCTCCGACCGAAGCCGAGATCGGGTTACCCCATCTGCGCGAGATTGTAGCGATTTTTGGAGGGGCGTTCAATATCATAACGCCTATGGTTCGCTGCCAACACTCACTTTGCGGCTGGGGCGAGCCGTGCCACAATAGGGACGGTGTTTTGCAGGTGAGCGGAAAGTATTCCCGCAGAGGTGGACTATGGCTAACTTTGACTTGACCCGCCGCTTGACGTTGGACAAAGGCGGCAAAATTTTGTTGCTGGTGATGGACGGGCTGGGCGGTTTGCCGCGTGAGAAGGATGGCTTGACCGAGTTGGAAGCCGCCAACACCCCGAACATGGATCGCTTGGCGCGCGAAGGCAGCACCGGGCTGAGCATTCCGGTGGTGCGCGGTGTGGCGCCCGGCAGCGGCCCGGCGCATCTGGCGCTCTTCGGCTATGACCCGCTGGTCTACGAGATCGGGCGCGGCGTGCTGGAAGCCACAGGGATCGGCTTGCAGGTGAACCCGGGCGATGTAGCTATTCGCGGCAACTTTTGCACGGTGGACGAAAACGGGATCATCGTAGACCGCCGCGCCGGTCGCATCCCCACCGAGGAAGCGGCCAAGCGTGTGGAGCTGCTGCGCGAGATCGAGCTGCCCGGGGTGCAAATTGACGTGCGCGTCGCCAAAGAGTACCGCTTTGCGGTGGTGTTGCGCGGCGAGGGGCTGAGCGGCGCTGTCGCGGACACCGATCCGCAGCAAACCGGCGTGCCGCCGTTGCCCGCGCGCGCGCTGAAGCCGGAAGCCGAACACACCGCCGAGTTGGTCAATCGCTGGTTGGAGCTGGCGCGTGAAAAGTTGCGCGGCCAAGAGCCGGCCAATATGTGCACTCTGCGCGGCTTTTCCGAAGAGCCTGGGTTGCCTAAGTACGCCGAGGTGTACAAGCTTAAGGCCGCGTGTGTGGCCGTCTACCCGATGTATAAGGGCGTGGCCTCGCTGGTGGGCATGGACATCATCGAAACGTCTGCTCACGACAGCACCCAAGATGAGTTCGACAAAGTGGCGCAAATCTGGGACGAGTACGATTTCGTCTTCTGCCACATCAAATACACCGACAGCCGAGGCGAAGACGGGGACTTCGACGCCAAAGTCGCCGTGATCGAAGGCGTGGACGCCGCCTTGCCGACACTGCTCGGGCTTGAGCCGTCGGTGTTGATCATCACGGGCGATCACTCCACGCCCGCGACCTATCGGGCGCACTCGTGGCATCCCGTGCCGACGCTGCTTTGGGCGCCCGGAACGCACATGCCGGACCGCGCGCAATCCTTCGGCGAGCGCGAGTGTATGACGGGCGCGTTGGGGCAGTTCCCCGCCACCGACCTGATGCCGCTAGCGCTG
>JALSSH010000623.1 GCA_026984385.1 Ardenticatenia bacterium
TGGGCGCTGCGCTACCTGTTCTGCCGGGCGTGCTGCGCGGCTGAACGAGAAAAATTTGATACTAAAGGCGCTACTTGGCGAGGTTGTCCGCGCGGTCTCTTTTTTCTGTTTGGAAGAGGTTTACTTTTGGCGCGCCTTAGCGTATGCTTGACCCAGAGCGCAGTGGGGTTACGAAACACGGGAAGGTGAGACTATGTCCAAGACTTCTACGGCGGGCAAACGGTCATTTTGGCGACGGTTTTGGGGCAATTTTCCGCTGGTGATCGCGCTGACGGCGATTTTGGTGGCGGGTGTGGCGATCTACTTAGCCCAACAAGGCGCGCAAGGGGCGCAGCCTATGTTGGATACCCGCGACGGACTGAGCACCGACGAGGCGATGATTATCCTGGAGCGCGCTAATGACGCAGTGAACCATGTTGGCGATCTGCTCAGCTTTCTAGAAGTGGCCCTCGGCATCATCGGCTTTTTGGGCGCGGTGGGCATGTGGGTATTGCGCAGTATGATCCTGGACAAAATCGACGAGATGCGGGCGCTGGAAGCGCGCGTCGAAAAGGTAGCCGAAGACCGCCAAGCGCAACTGGAGGCACTGGAGCACTCGCTGCAAGAAGAGCAAACCGCGCTCCGTGCGCAGATTGATCGACAACTGGAGCGCGTGGCCGAAGAAGGCCGCCGCGCCTTCCGGTTGCTTTCTTTACAATTGCTGGCCGAACAGCAAGTGCGCGCCCACAATATCGAAACGGCCATCTCCGCGTTGAACAAAGCCTTGGATATTGCGCCGGACGATCCCTCCGCCAACTATTTGCTGGGCTATCTTTACACCACACGCAAGCAAATTGACCAGGCCATCGAGCACTTACAACGGGCACTGGAGCGCGAGCCGGACTTTGCGCCCGCGATTGCCGCTTTGGGGTTGGCTTTGCGCCGCAAAGGGGACGGGATCGATGTGGAGGCCGAGCCGCAACGCCTGGCCGAGCGCAACCGCTATTGGGCGCAAGCCGAGGAGCGCTTGTTGGAAGCGCTGGAACGCGATGACAAGCTCACCGACGCCGACGGCGAGTCCTACTACGGCACGCTCGGCGGGCTGTATCGTCGCCAGGGACGTTACGCGGACGCGCTGCACGCCTACGAGCAAGCCCATGAGGTCACGCCAGATTCGTCTTACCCCGTCGTGAACCTGGCCGCACTTTACGCTCATCAAGGGGACACCAAACGCGCCCGCGCGTTTTTCCGCATGGTGGAAGAAAAAGCCCGCCTGACGCTGGACGACGATCCCCGCAACTCTTGGGCACGCGGTGACCTGGCGCAAGCGTTGTTGGTGCAAGGCAAGCTGGAGCAAGCCCAACAGGAAATGCAGCGCTTGATCAAGCAAAAGCCGGAGATCAACGTGCTGGAAACGGTTCACAACGGGCTACAGTTTTTGGCCGAAGCACCCAACCCACCCGTCGGCATCGAGACGCTCGTCGCGCTGTTGGAAGAAGCGTTGAGAGCGCGTGAAAACGAAGAAACGGGGAACGTTTGATCGACAACCAGAGCAACCGACTGGCGCGTATAGGGTGGTAGTGTTGTGAGTACGCACTATCAAGGCCCCAACTTGGACCCCGAGTTGGCGTGTGTGTTGGAGAGAGCCTTTGGATACGTCCCGCGTATGGACCTGATCGCTCTTCCCAGAGAGGCTTACGCGCGACGGCGTGCTTTCGCCCTCAACGATCCGGACTTGCCTCGGGCCATTGTGCTATTCCGTTACCTCCGTGAGGAAATGCAGGGGGCATTACGCGCTTTTCAGGTTTTGCAAGCGCTGCAAGAAGTTGTCTTTCAAGCGGCGCCGCAAGTTTTTTACATGGGTTGGGGACAGTTCAACGACGAGCTTTTTTTGCTCCTAGAGTACCCTCTCGGCGGACGTTCTACCGAGGGGCATCCGACCGCTTTTTTTGCCCGCACCGGCAAAGACTTCGCCGCCACATTAGCGCGTTTGCACCAAATCCCCTGGCATGTCATGCCGGAACTGCCGCGCCGTTCGGTTCGGGATGTGTTACGTGAGTTGGGGGCGCGGCTGCAAGCGCTCAACGTGCCGCCGTTACGTGAGCTTTTTCAACGGCTTTGGGAGTGGGCGCCGGAAATTTGGGAACAGCCCTATTCCGTCATTCACGGGCGTTACGCATTGGAAAGCATCGTTTCGCTGCAAACGCGCGTGATGGCGATCTACGATTGGGAGCAAGCGGCCTTGGCCGACACACGCTTGGATTTCGGCTATGCTTGTGCCCGTCTAAGCATGTACAACCGCCAAATGGTCGAGCAGTTCAGCACGATCTACACGCAGGAAGCCGGGCTGGTACACGAAATGCGCTTTTGGAACGCGCTCGGTGGGTTGTGTGTGCTGGTGGAGCTGACCGAAACGCTTGGCGAGTTGACCGGTCCCCAGCATAGCGCTTTGCGGGGCGAACTCAGTGTCCACTGGCGCAACGTGTACGATTTCACGATTGAACAGGTAAACCAAGCCCTTCCTTAACCGCCCCAAACGCCCAGCGCCACACAGGCCAGCGCGGCGTTCGGCCAGGCGAACCAATGCCGAGAAACCACCGCGTCGGTTTGCGCGTTAGAGGCTTCCGGCAGCGCGCCATCCCAACAAGCCTGCGCTTCGAGCTGTCGCCAGGCGTTTTGTTCGCGCTGTTCGTTTCGCAACACGCGCGCGATGATCACGTCCTGCACTGCGCCCAAAGGCCAGGGGGCGGGGGTGTGCACCGATCCCAAGCCGTGCGGTGGATAGTAGCCGCCTTTGTTCGCGTCGGAAAAAGCAAAGCGTACCGTCGCGTCCCAAACCTCCCACATCGGTTCGTTCGGAAACACAAACGACCATCGCGGCGCCAGCGCCAGCGGCAGATCGTTGGCGTCGTGATAGAGATGATACGTGCCCTCCCCGTCGGTGGCGTAAGCGAAAATGTAGGTGTTCCCGTGCCGAACGAGGAAATCATGCTGCACAATCTCCCGCGAAAATCGTTTCCAGGTGGTCACCGAGGGGCCAAGGAAAGCCGCGCGGCCCAAGCGGCTTGTGACGTACCAAAGCAGCACGTGGCTGGAAAAATGATAAGGCAGGCTCAGCGGATCGTCGGCGGGGGTTTCTTCGGTGGGGAAAAGCCAGCGTTTGGGCGCTTTGCGTGCCCACACAGCTTCGAGCACCGGCTCAACATGCGAAACCAAACGGCGGGCGATCTCATAGTCCCCTACCGTCACCACATAGTCCACAAGCTCCAAGAGCGGGTAGAGTTGTTGGTCAAGCTGGAAAGCGCGATCTTTGATCGTGCCGTTGGCCGTGTAACAGCGCCCCCATAGTCCGTCTTCGGTGCGCTCGGCCACCTCAAAAAGCCACAGCAGATGCCGCCGCACGATGTCCGCCGCCTCGGGCGTCCACGAAAGCAAAGCCTTCGCCACATAAAACGCATCCCGATTCCACGAAAGCGGCAGCAGCATATGGTCGGTGAGGATGGCGCGCATCCCCCCCACCGGCACGCTCACCTCATAGCCGTAAACCAAGCCACGCCGCACCAAAGGGTTTTTCGGCGTGTTGGCAAGCATAATGCGCCAACGTTGGCGTTGGGCGGTGAGCAACTTAGCGGGGTCGTGTTCGGCCAGGTTCTGGGCCATAAAAAGCGCGGTACGCGCGTCCGAGCCAAATCCGTACACCAACACGGTGACGCCTTCTTCGCCCTGCACGTCCATCGTCAACGCCTGGTCGCTTTCTTGCGCCCAGTAAATGCCGCTGGGCAGCCCCAACACGGCCACCGCATAGGGCAAAGCGGGATTTTCCACCGTCAGCGTGCCGCCACCCAACGAAGCGCGGTTGGTAGTGCCCACCGGCGGCAAGGGGCCGCCTTCGGTCAACTGGGAATAGGCGCAACGCTGGAGCGAGAATTTGCCGCCCCAACGCGGACGCGCCCCCTCGATCTGCCAAACTTGAAAAGCGCCCCCCTCGGCGGCAAACGTGGTCACTACCACGCGCCCGCCGCCCTCTAGCTCCAAGCGCACCTGGGGGATCGCGTCGTCCAGCAAATAGGTTTCGCGCTTGAGCACGGGTTCGTCAAAGTGTGCGCCGAAGCCGCTCAGCTCCACCAGCGCAGCGCGATAGGCGCGCACGGCATCGCTATCGTAGCGTTGCGCCTCCGGAAAAACGTCTGCCACTGAAAAGGTGACGTAGCCGTGTTTGGGGTGATACGTGTTCAGCGCGATCAGCCGCCCGTCGGCGTCCACGCTGCCGGTGACCCCGTCATAGCCGAAGTCCAGGGGCTTGAAGCCCCTGGACGGGTCTAGCGGGGGTGTGAACGGTTCGTAAGGGTCTTGCTGTGTGCTCACGATGCGGTTAGTTTCTCCAGATCGGGGATCAAGGTCTTGCCGCTGTCGCGGTCGATCCAGCGAATCTTGTCGCTGGGGAAGCGAATCCAGATATCCTCGTTCATACGCGCCGGAAAGTCCGGGTGCGTGGATACCTTGATAATATCACTCCCGATCTGGATTGTCAGCAAATTTTGCGAGCCGAGCGGCTCAACCACCAACACGGTCACGCGCAGCGCGTCGTCGGCAGGCTGGCTGAGCGCCTCCATGTTTTCTGCGCGGATGCCGACCACAATCGGCTTGCCGTCGTAAGCGGCGAGCGTCTCCGCCATCTCCGGAATCGGCTCAACGGCGAAATTCTCGCCGATGTAGACTTTGATATGGCCGTTTTCTCGCCGCACCTGCCCTTCTAGGAAGTTCATAGGCGGCGTGCCGATAAAACCGGCCACGAAACGGTCGGCGGGCATGTCGTAAACCACCGTCGGCGCGTCAAATTGCAGGATGCGCCCCTTGTTCATCACGGCGATGCGGTCGCCCATGCTCAGCGCCTCGACCTGGTCATGGGTGACGTAGATCGTGGTGGCCTTGATCTCGCTGAGCAGGCGCTTGAGTTCGGCGCGCATCTCCAAGCGCAACAGTGCGTCGAGGTTGGAAAGCGGTTCGTCCATCAACAGCACGCCCGCATGATAGGCTATCGCGCGCGCCACCGCCACACGTTGGCGCTGTCCACCGCTGAGCTGCGAGGGGTAGCGGTCCAAAAAGTCTTCGATGTGCAACAGCTCGGCGGCCTGTTGCACACGCTGGCGGATCTCGTCTTTGGGCGTGCGCTGCATCTTCAGCCCAAAGGCAATGTTGTCAAAAACGTTCATGTGCGGGAAGATGGCGTAGCTTTGGAAAACCATCGAAATCCCGCGCTCTTTGGGCGGCAAATAGGTAACGTCTCGCCCGCCGATCAGGATTTGACCGGAATCCACCACCCCCAAACCGGCAATCGCGCGCAAAAGCGTTGTCTTGCCGCAGCCACTTGGCCCCAGGAGCACCACGAACTCTTGATCGTGTACGTCCAGGCTTACATGGTTCACCGCCACCACTTTGCCAAAGGTCTTTACCGCGTCAATCACTTGAATATCAGCCATGTTTTTAACCCCTCTTTTGCCCCTATTTGGTGATCTGGCCCCACATGTTGAAGAGGTAACGCCGCACCATGAAGATAAAGATCAGCGACGGAACAAGCATGAAAAAGCCGCCCGCAAACTTAAACGGATCGCTGGATTTGTCTAGCGTGTAAAGGATCAGCGCAGGCAAGGTGCGGTTTTCCAACGTCAGCAGGATCGCCGCGAACACTTCGTTCCAGGACATCACAAAGGTGAAGATCGCCGAGGCAGCGATGCCCGGCAGCGCCAAGGGGATCACCACCCGCATAAAGGCCTGAAACGGGCTAGAGCCGAAGACTTTGGCCGCTTCTTCCAGCTCTTTGGGCACGCTGGCAAACACGCTGGCGATCACCAAGATCGTGGTGGGCAGCGTGAGCGCGGTGTGCATCAGCGCCAAGCTGTAGATTTTGTCGTACATGTTCCAGTCGCGGAACTGTTCGGCCAGCGGCACGGCCAGGATCACAATAGGGAAGGCGCGCACCGCCAGGATGCCCAGGCGAAAAGCGTCGCGCCCCGGGAAAAGATAGCGCGAGATCGCGTAGCCGGTCGGCGCGGAAATAGCCGTCGAGAGCACCAACGTGATCAGCGCCACCATGATACTG
>JALSSH010000624.1 GCA_026984385.1 Ardenticatenia bacterium
CGTGCCGTAACCACGCGCCCCCGCCGGATTACTCACATCACCATAATTCAGCGCAGTGAGCACATTATGCCCGCTGGCGTCAAACGTGACGTTGCTCCAGTTAACCGTCGCCCCACCGGTAATGAAAAACCAAGCCCGCCCATTGCCCGAACCGCCGGTGTTTTGCGTCGGTTGGATCACCACGTCGGTCGGTGAAGCGCCCATGCCCTCTATGCTCACGTTTCGATTGATAACAACTTGGGCGGCGCTGGTGGTATAAGTGCCCGGCGCCAACTGAATCGGGTCACAAGTCGCGTCGGCCAAAGCCGCCTCTAAACTCGCATGGGTGGGCGAACTGCCGCCCACTGTGCACGTTGCCGCTCGCGCCGGCACCGCACCCGCCGAAACATACAGCACTATTAAGATTAAACCGGATAACATAAGACGAAAAAACGTTCTCCTAAACACCGTTGCCCATCCTCCATAAATCTTAGTTTGCTGTGCAAACAGCATAGCACAATTTACACGTTTCCCAAAGGGTTGTAGGATCGGCGGGGCTTTGCTATCGTTAAGGGGAACACCCCTTGCCCCTTGAGCGCGCCGACAGAAAGGAGTCATGTGGCAACTCGCGGCCCGTCTCACCAAGCCGCACGCCGCAACACTATGGAAACACTTTTCGGACTGCTTGCAGTCTTTGTGTTGGTTTTCATCAATGGCTTCTTCGTGGCCGCAGAGTTTGCTTTTGTTGGAGCACGCCGCACCCGCATCGCCCAACTTGCCGAAACCGGCCACGCCGGCGCTCGCGCCGCCCAACACGCCATCCGCCACCTAGACAACTACATCGCCGCCACCCAGCTCGGCATCACGCTGGCGAGTTTGGGGCTGGGCTGGATCGGCGAGCCGGTGGTGGCGGGCTTGGTGGAACAACTCTTCGAGGCGGTGTTGCCGGAAAAAGCCGCCTCCGCCGCCGCGCACTCGGTAGCCATCGCGGTCGGCTTCTCGATTGTCACCACGCTGCATATCGTAATGGGCGAGCTTTCCCCCAAGGCTATCGCGCTCCAAAAGCCCGAAAGCATAGCCGTATTGGTCGCGTTGCCCACCACGTGGTTTTTGCGCTTCTTCAGCCCCGTGATCCACGCAATGAACGCCATCGGTAACGGGGTTGTACGGCTGCTGGGCTTTGAACCGGCCAGCGGGCACGAGCGCGTCCATTCCGCCGAGGAGCTGGTGATGCTGGTGGAAGCCGCCCACGAGGCAGGCGTGCTGGCGGCCAGCGAAGAGCGCTTGTTGCACCGCGCCTTTGACTTTTCCGACACGCTCATCCGCGACGTGATGCAACCGCGCGTTGAAGTGCAAGCCGTCGCGTTGGATACCCCGCTCCGTCAAATCTTCGAGACCATCTCCACCGGCACATATTCCCGCTATCCCGTCTACGAAGACACGATAGACAAAGTGGTCGGCTTGTTGCACACCAAAGATTTGCTCGACCTGGTCGTCCACCATCCGGAGCTGTTGAGCGACCCCCAAGCCCACTACGATCTGCGCCTGCTGCTGCGTGAGCCGCTCTTTGTGCCGGAAATGGTGCCGGTGGCGCGCGTGCTGGAACACATGCAACGCACCAAAACGCCCTTTGCCGTCGTGATTGACGAGTTCGGCGGCATGGCGGGCATCGCCACGATGGAAGATATTTTGGAGGAGCTGGTCGGGGAAGTGCAGGACGAATTCGACAGCGAAGCACCGCCCGCCGAAAACCTGCAGGAAGCCATTCTCGTAGATGGGTTGGTAACCTTGCATGAGCTGGAAGACCGCTTCGGCCCTCCGCCCACCAAGCCGCTTTCCACCACCATCGGCGGCTATATCGCCGAACGGCTGGACCGCATCCCCAAAGTCGGCGACAGGGTGAGCTATGGCGATTACGACGTGTTCGTGGAGGAAATGGACGAGTTGCGCGTCACCAAAGTACGCTTTGTCGCTCGTCCGCAGCCCGCCGAAGCCCCCCCCGAGGCCGACAACAGCTCCAAGCCATCGCCCGAAAGGTCTGAGGCCGACTGAAAAGCAGGTTGCTATCCCTTTAGGCGGATTTGTGGCACAATACGCACAAGCGCATTGTGCGCAAAGGTTCGCCTCGACGCATTACAACATTTCTATAACTCTGCCCGAAACCGTATAGAGCTTAGAACGGAAGGTTTGCCGTGCCAGCACAAGAAAAACTCTCTCAACAAGAACGCATCTTAGCTTATGTCATCGGTGGGGGTATCGTCTTGATCATTGCCGCGCTGTTTCTTTACGCGCTGGAAGTTCTCGACGACACCTATCCGCTCAGTTTGCTGATCGTGGGATTGGCGCTGTTGGTCGTGGGCGTTATCGCCTGGCTATACCTGCTGCGCCCCTGGCAAAAGTTCGACGACCTGCAAACGCCCCATTACACGGGTCACCACGAAGAACCCCACGCCGAGGCCGAAGCAAAAGCCGAAGCCGCCGCCATCGCTACGCAGGCCGAGGCCGTCGTCGAAACGACGGAAGCGCCAAGCGCTCCAAAAGCCGCCGAGCCGCCTAAACCCAGTGAACCCGACGACCTGACGCTGATCGAAGGGATCGGGCCGAAGTCTGCTCAGGCGCTGGTCGAAAGCGGGGTCACCAGCTTTGCCCAAATGGCGCAGATGTCACCCGAAGAGCTGGAACGCATCGTCAAGGAAAAGAAAGTGCGCTTGGTGGGCAGCACGGAAACTTGGCCGATGCAAGCACGCTTGGCCGCCGAAGGCAAGTTCAGCGAACTGGAAGCGCTGCAAAAGCGCATCATTCGCGGGCTTTTACACGACGATCTGACGCTGATCGAAGGGGTCGGGCCAAAGGCGCAAGAGGCGCTCTGGAAAGCCGGATTTCGCACCTTTGCGGACGTGGCGGAAGCGTCAGCGGAGGCGCTGAAAGCCGCGCTGGACAAGGCCGGCCTGAAGCTGTTGGACCCCACTACGTGGCCGCAACAAGCTCAGCTTGTCGTCAAGGACGATCTGAGCGCGCTCAAGGCACTGCAAGACAAGCTGCGCGGCGGTCGGGCGTAGTTTCTGGGGGCGCTGCCCCCAGCCCCCCGCAAGGGGCGCGAGCGCCCCTTGACCCCGCCGCGCTGCGCGCGGCAGGAGCAGAGGAACTTAGACGGTCGAAGAACGCCCGTCGGCAAGGAGCGTCCGCCGTCGGGGGCGCGCCGCCCGTGCGCCTTTCGGCGCACCACGCGCGGCAAAAGCCGCGCGTCAGCCGCGCGGAGCGCGGCTAGGCGGCGCGCCCAACGGTCCACTCGCCGCAAACGCCGGGCCGCCGGCAAGCGTAATGCTGCGAGCCGCGCAATTGCGCGGCTCGCGGGGGTGCAGGGGGCGGAGCGCCCCCTGCTGAGGGCGCGGGGGCGAAGTCCCCGCACGCCGTTATTTACGGTTGGGGTCTTTGGCGCCCAGGTCGCCCACGCCGCGCCAGCCACGTTCGCGCAGCACGGCGTGCGCCGCCGCCAAACGCGCCACCGGCACGCGGAACGGCGAGCAGCTCACATAGTTCAGCCCGATCTGGTGGCAGAAGTCAATGCTATCGGGGTCGCCGCCGTGCTCGCCGCAGATGCCCACTTCCAGCTCCTGGCGTGCCGCGCGCCCGTCGTTAACGGCCATTTTCATCAGCTTGCCCACGCCGTCGCGGTCAATGGTCTGGAAGGGGTTCACCGGCAAGATGCCCTGCTCCACATATTGCAACAGGAAGTGCCGTTCGGCGTCGTCGCGGCTCAGCCCGTAAGTCATCTGGGTGAGGTCGTTCGTGCCGAAGCTGAAGAATTGCGCCACGCCCGCGATCTCCGCAGCGGTCAGCGCCGCGCGCGGAATCTCGATCATCGTGCCGAACTTGTAGCTGATCTGCACGCCCTGCGCTTCCATCACACGCTTGGCCTCTTCTTCCAGCAGGCTTTGGAGCAACTTCAGCTCGTTGACGTGCCCCACCAGCGGGATCATCACCTCGGGGTGCACGTCTACGCCGTCTTTGGCCGCCTGGCAAGCCGCCTCAAAGATCGCGCGCACCTGCATCTTGTTCACGTCCGGCATCATCACGCCCAAGCGCACACCGCGCAACCCCAACATCGGGTTGAACTCGGCCAACTCGTTGGCCTTGTGCAGGATGCGTTCCTTCTCCGAAACATCCTCGCCGCGTTCGTGCCCCAACGCCACATCCACCATCAACTCTTCGCGGCTGGGCAAGAACTCGTGCAACGGCGGGTCGATCAGGCGAATGATCACGGGCAGCCCGTCCATCGCCTTGAAGATGCCGTAAAAGTCATCGCGCTGATACGGCTCCATCGCGTCCAGGGCCGCTTGTTTTTCCTCATCGCTTTCGGCCAGGATGTAGTTTTGGAAAAGCTGTGTGCGCTCGCCGAGGAACATATGCTCGGTGCGGCAAAGGCCGATGCCCTGCGCGCCGTAGCCGCGCGCACGGGTCGCCTGCTCGGGATCGTCGGCGTTGGCCCAAACTTGCAAGCGGCGCAATTTGTCCGCCCAACCCAAGATGGTGCGCAGCTCTTTTTGCTCTTCAAAGTCCGGCGCCGCAACGGGGATTTCGCCCAGGAAGACTTGGCCGGTCGCGCCGTTGAGCGAGATCACGTCGCCTTCCTTCACGTCCACGTCGCCTACGCGGAAAACGCGCAGCTCCAAGTCAATATCCAGCTCGCTGGCGCCCGCCACGCACGGCTTGCCGAGTTGACGCGCCACCACTGCCGCGTGGCTGGTTGCGCCGCCCTCGGCGGTGAGGATGCCTTTGGCCGCGAGCATCCCGTGCACGTCGTCCGGCTCGGTCAGCGGACGCACCAAGATGACCGGTTCGCCTTCTTTGGCTTTGGCCTCGGCGGTGTCCGCGTCAAAGTACACTTTGCCGACGGCAGCGCCCGGGGAGGCGTTCAAGCCCTTGACCAACTGCTTGGCGGCCTTCAGCGCCTCGGGGTCAAAGCGCGGGTGCAGCAACTGGTTGATCATGTCGCCGTTGATGCGCGCGACGGCCTCTTCCTTCGTAATCAGGTCCTCGTCCACCATATCCACCGCGATCTTGACGGCGGCGGCGGCGGTGCGCTTGCCGTTGCGGGTCTGGAGCATCCACAGCTTGCCCGCCTCAATGGTGTATTCGATATCCTGCATCTCGCGGTAGTGCTTTTCCAGCTTTTCGGCCACTTCGAGCAGCGCTTCCCACGCTTCGGGGATTTCGTGTTGCAGCTCATAAACGTTCTTAGGCGTGCGCGCCCCGCTCACCACGTCCTCACCCTGCGCGTTGAGCAAATATTCGCCGTAGAACTTCTTTTCGCCGGTGGAAGGGTTGCGCGTAAAAGCTACGCCGGTGCCGCTCTTGCCGTCCGCGAAGTTGCCGTAAACCATCGTCACGACGTTAACCGCCGTGCCCCAGTCGTGGGGATAGCCAAAGTTGTTGCGGTAGTCAATCGCGCGCTTGGAGTTCCAGCTCTTGAAGACCGCTTCCACGCCCAAACGGAGTTGGTCGTAGGGGTCTTCGGGGAAGGGTTGGCCGGTGGTGTCCAAGATCAGCTTCTTGAAGCGCTCGGCGCACTCTTTCCAGCCTTCGGCGGGCACCTCGGCGTCGGTTTCCGCGCCGAACTCTTCGCGGATCTCGGCGATAATTTCCTCAAAAGGCTCGCCCGGCACGTCCATCACCACCTTGCCGAACATTTGGATCAAGCGGCGGTAGGAGTCCCACGCGAAGCGCTCATCGCCGAACTTCTTCGCCATGGTCTCCACGCCGCCCGGGGTCAGGCCCAGGTTGAGGATGGTATCCATCATGCCGGGCATGGAAACGCGCGCGCCGGAACGCACCGAAACCAGCAAGGGGTTGGCGTCGTCGCCGAACGTCTTGCCGGTCTTTTTGTTCAAATCTTGCATATATTCCAGCGTTTGTTCCCACATCCCTTCGGGGAACTTGTTACCGGCGTCGTAATAGGCAATGCAGGCTTCCGTCGTGATGGTAAACCCGGGCGGAACAGGGATGCCGATGCGGGTCATTTCTGCCAAGTTGGCGCCTTTGCCACCCAGCAGATTTTTCATT
>JALSSH010000625.1 GCA_026984385.1 Ardenticatenia bacterium
TCGATGTGCGTGATCACCAACACCAAATCAAACTGATCTTGCACGGTGTTGATCGCTTCCACCAGCCGTTGACGCCCGACTGCATCTTGTGTGCCGAAGCCCTCGTCAATAAACAGCGTGCGCAACTGCGCGCCTGCGCGCCGAGCCAGCATCTGGCTGAGCGCCACGCGGATCGCAAAGTTGACGCGGAACGCTTCCCCGCCCGAGTAGGATTCGTAATTGCGTGTGCCCAGCTCGTCGCTGATGAGAATATCCAGTGTTTCGGCCACGCCGCCGGTCTTCTTTTCGCGCTGAGTATCCAGCCGCACGTGCATCCGCCCGTCAGTCATACGCGAAAGTAGCGCGTTGGCCGCTTCTTCCAGCTCGGGGATGACCGCCTCGATCACCATCGCAGGCACGCCGTTTTTGCCGAAGGCCAAGCGCAGTTCCTGGAAAATATTTTGCTGGGCGGCGAGTTCTTTTCGTTGGGTGGCTAAGTGTTCTTGCCGCTCGCGCAAACTTGCCAGCGCGTTGAGCTTTTGCTCGGCGCGCACGACGCGCTCGTGAGCCTCACGCTCCTCGTTGCGACAAAGCCGCAGAGCCTCTTCGCGTTTGCGCGCCTCGGCGACTTTTTCCTCAAGCTGTGCAATCTCCAACTTCAACGTCTCGATCTCGGCCAGCTCACGCCCTAGCGCCTCCTGCCATCGGGCTTGGCGTGCCTCGGCTTGCTGCAAACCTGCTTCCAGCTCCGGCAAACGCTCCAGCGCGTTTTGCAATTGGCGCTGTTGCTCGTCGTAGGCCGCGTAGCTTTGCAGCGTCTCTTTGATCGCGCTGTGCGCGTCGTCGTCGTAGCCGAGCGCCTCGATCTGCGCGCGAAGCGCGTCACGTTGGGCGCGCAGCTCTTGGGCGTAATCTGCGGCTTCCAATGCCGCTTCCACTGTTTCCAGCTCGGCGCGGGCGGACTGCGCAGTTTGTTGGTCTTGGCGGGCTTTTTCCACCTGCGCTTCCAGGTGTGCGACGCGGGTGCGCGCTTTCGGCAGCGTCTTCAGCTCCCGCGCGATGCCGCGCAGCTCTTTTTGGTGCGCTTTTAGCGTTGCGTCTATTTCCTGAATCCGTTCGGCGTTTGCGTCCCATTTGGCGCGACGTTCTTTGCCCTCAGCCTCGATCTCGGCGAGCACCGCTTCTTTATGGGCGGCGTCCAACCCCTGGCCGCAAAGGGGACAAACCGCGCCGGCTTCCTTCAGCTCTTCCTGGCGCTTTTTGAGCTTTTGCATCTCGGCGCGAAGCGTTTTGTTCTCTGTCTCTAGGCGAGCGCGTTCCTCTTTAAGCTGCTCGCTTTCAACGCGCAACGCCTCCTGACGCGCCTCCGCTTTGTCCAGACGTGCCAGTTCGGCTTGCGCTTCGGCCAGCTCGTCCAACAACGTCTCTAAGCGCGCGGCGCTCAGCTCAGCCGCTTGGAGGCGGGTACGGTGGGCGGTGGCCTCGTTTTCCAACGCGGCGCGCGCTTCGGCAATGCGCCGATCCAATGCGTTGAGCTGATCCTTGAGCGTGCTCAGTTCGCGCAGCTTTTCCCCAAGCTGGCGGTCGCGTTCGCGCGCGGCCTGGAGCTGGGCATAGCCTGTCTCGATGGCTTCGCGTTCGGCCACGATGGTGCGTTGCGCTTGGAGCTGTCCCTCCAAGCGCGCAATCTCGCGCTCGGTCTCGTGCAGTTCGTCTTCGTGTTGGCGGACGCGGTGTTCGGCTTGGGCCAAACGCGCCTGGGCAGTTTGCATCTGGTCTTCCACGCCTGCCACCGCCTGATAGCGTGCCTCAGCTTCGGCGCGACGTTCTTCGGCGGCGTGCAGGGCTTCTTGCGCTTCGGCCAGCTCTCGCTGCAAGGCCGGTTCTTCGGCCAATTGTCGGGCGATCTCCTCCAGCCGATAGTCAATACGCTCGATCTCGTCTTCCACGCTGTGCAAACGCGCCTTGGCGCGCTCCTCGTAGCGCTGCCATCGGCTCAAGCCCAAAATCTCGGCCAAGATCGCTTTGCGTTTGGCCGCAGTCTTGACCGTGAAGGCGTCCGCACGCCCTTGTTGCAAAAAGGCGGAGTTGACAAACGTTTCGTAGTCCAGCCGCAAAAGCTCTTCGATGGCGCGGTTGGTGGCACGCAACGCGCCTTGGTTGATCGGGCGCCAGAGATTTTGCTCGGCGTCCCAGGCGAAAAAGTCCAACACGCTGCGCCCCGAGCCGCGCGCCGTTTGGGCGCGTTGACGTTTGCGCACCACGCGATATTTGTTTTCCCCTTGCCAAAAGTCCAGTTGCACGAGCATTTCCCGCTGCCCCTGGTGGATCAGGTCGTCGTCGCTGCGGGTGCGTGCCTTGCCCCACAGCGCCCAGGTGATCGCGTCCAAGAGCGAGGATTTGCCCGCGCCGTTGGGTCCGGTCAGACAAGCGACGTGCAGCGCGGAAAAGTCAATTTCCTGTTCTTGACGGTAAGCCAAAAAGTTTTGGACTTTTAAGCGAATGGGCAACATAACCCCAACCTCTATAGATCGGTTTGGAAGATCGAGCGGGCGTATTCCATCAATTCGGTAATGCGTTCCGGCGCGATCTCCTTCGCGGCCAAATAGCGCTCCAAAAGCTGCTCGGGCGTCAAGCCTTCCGGTGACGTGCCCAGCCGCAAGCGGTGCGGGCGCTCCACTTCGCGTTGCAGCGCGGCGATATAATACGCGCCCGCTTCGCGCAGCGCCGCGCGGATCGCGCGGTCTTGCAGCAGCGTTTCGGCTTCCGGGTCGGCTTTGATAATCACGCGCACGACGGCTTCGTGCACGTCAGCCCGCGTAATCGCTTCTACCACCACTTGGGTCGGATCGCCGGCCCCGCGCACATCCACGCGCACAGTACGGAACGGGCGCACGTTTTCCAGCGGCACGAACTCCCACCGTGTTGCCCCGCGCGTCAGCTCCACCCAGACAAAGCCTTTGCGCTCCACTTCTTCGCCGAAATCTACCCGCTCCACGCTGCCGGAATACACCACCGGCGGTGAGCCGTCGCGTTCAACGGTCAAACACTGGTGGCGGTGGATGTGTCCCAGCGCCACATAGTCCCAGGCGGGGCTATCCAATACGCTCAGCGGCACGCTCACGTCGCGCCCCAACATCACGCTACGCTCGCTGCCCCACAGCGCGCCCACTACGCTAAAGTGCCCCACTAGGATACGCGGCACGTCGTCCGGATAGCTTGCGGCTTCGGCGGCCAAGCGCTCCAAGCGCTCGATCAAAGCGTCGCGCAGCCGCGCGTCCACCTCGCCGATGGTCATGGCGTGCGGCAAAACGCGCTCGCCCAAGAGATGTTGGCGCACCGGATAGGGCGCAGTGGCGACCACCACCGGCCCGCGCTTGGTCTCTATCTCGTGAAGCACGTATTCGCGCCCCAAATGCGTATTGCGCACGCCCAGCGTGTCGTAAATCTCGATACTCGAAGCGCGCAGGATCGAAGCGGGCAGGTCGTGGTTGCCCACCACCATCACCAATGGGCACAGCTCGGCCAGCTCTTGCACGCGGAAGGCGAACTCGCGCTCATAGGTGGGCGTGGGGTTGCGCGTCTTGAAGGCATCGCCTGCAAAGATCGCCAAGTCCACGTCGTTTTTGCGCGCGTACTCGATCATCTCGTCCAAGCGGCGCAAAAAGTCTCGCACGCGAGAAGAAAGGCCGGTTTCCGGATCGGTGCGCCCGTAGTTTTCCATGCCGATATGCGTATCGGCAAAGTGCAACACGCGGATCGGGTCGCTCATGTATCCCTCCTGGCGCAGCCTGAATTACGCCGCGCCGACCTGCTCAATGGCGCGCAACCAACGCTCGTGCAACACGCCGTTGCTCACCAGCAAACCGCGATTGGCCGTCAAACGCCGACCGGTCGCCCAACGGATCGGCGCGCCGTCCAAATCCGTGACGCGCCCGCCTGCCTCTGTGACGATCACATAACCGGTGGCGTGATCCCAGGGTTTTTCCGTGTAGTGCGGGTCCGGCACGACGCGCAGATACACGTCGCCCAAGCCCGCCGCGACCATGCCGTACTTGTCTTGGCTATCCAGCGCACGGCGTGGTGCGCCCGATTTGCGTCCCAACCATGCGGAAACCGCCTCGATCAAGTCCATATCCACATGGGCGGACTCGTAGCTCGTGAGCAACGTCGCCAGTAGCGGATCGGCCACGTCCGAAACGTGGATCGGCTGGCGCAGGCCGCCGCTCAGCGGCTCGATGAACGCACCCAGCCCGCGCCGCGCGTAGATCAGCGCGCCCGGGTCTTCCTTCGGTGTGTCCGCGTCAGAATAAAAGCCCGGGCTTGCCAGCACACCTAAAATCGGCTCGCTTTCCTCCATCAAGCTGATAGCGACGCAATAATGCCGCCCGCCGATAAAGCCCTTTGTGCCGTCTATCGGGTCAATGACCCAGGTACGCGGCCCGCGCTTGCCTTTGCCGAAGTCCAGCCAGGCGCAAACTTGCTCTTCGAACACATAGCCGCCCAGCGCGTCGGTGACAAAGCGCTGCACCAGCGCGCGCTGACGGTCGTTGAGCAGCAGCATAAATTCCTCGGAGCGTTCTTCGGACAGCACGGCGTCGTCGGGAAAATTGGCCGCCAGCGCGTGCCCGATCACGGCCTGGGCGGCGTAATCGGCGACGGTCACCGGCTCGCGCCCATCCTTCAGCGCCGGCGTCACCATCTCCGCACGGATGTTTTGGCATACCGAAGCCGCCATCCGCGCCACCGTCTTGACCGTTTCCAGCTCGTCTATGGGTTTCAATGTTCGCCCCGCTCCTCGTGATGTGGTAGCTCCGCACGCCGCGCGCCTATTGTAGCGCAGCGCTCCCCCTCGCGCGAAAGAAAGCGGCGCGCGCAAGGTCGGCGCGAGCGAAGGCGAGCGCCGGTCGTCGTGCGCGCCGCGACGGGGCGGGCGACGTCAGCGGAAGCCGCGCGTTTAGTGCGGCTTCCGCTGGCTAGGTCGCCCCGAGTTCTGCACACGCGCTCACTAAGGCGCGTTGCTCCTCTGTTTCCGGCGCTGAACCTGCCGCTCGCACCACTGCTAACGCTTCTTGTGCGCTCAAGCCCAACGCGATCAGCACACACGCCGCAAACATCCCCGTTCGTCCGATCCCCGCTCCGCAGTGCACCAGCACGCGCTCACCCGCCCGCAATTGCGCCGCCACCTCGCGCGACAGTTCGGCGAAAGCGGTGCGCTCTTCCGGCACGCCGAAATCCGGCACAGGCAAGCTCACTCGCGCGCACGGCAGTTCCCCACGCTGGATAGCCTCCGCATACGCAGCGGACTTTTGCGCGATCTCCGCCTCGGCGGTCAAGCTGACCATGTGCGTCAGCCCGTGTGCACGCGCCACCGCTACAAACTCCGCCCACGTCTCGGTGCGCGCGGGCATCGCGTGCAAAAACAAACGTCCGTGTACCCCCTGCGGCAAACGCACCTCCCGAAACATCCCTCCCCCTCGTTTGTACGGATTGAACGAAGTCTGCAGATTGACAGTTCCGCGTGCTCATGTTAAGCTGTGCCGCGTCAAAGGAGCATATCGCAACAATGGTAACGCATTTGTCCGCTCAGTACCCCGCAAGTCCAACCGCCCATCCACAAGGTGGCCGCGGCGCTTTTGGCTTTTATTTCTATTTTTATTTTGGCAACAGGGGGCAGCTCTGAGCTGAACTGCGCGGCTTTAGGCCGTTGACGCAAATCGGGAAACCGAGGGCGCGAGCAGAAAAGCTCAGCGCCCTTTTTGTTTTGCATAGAGGAATGGAGGAGCGCACACTGTGGATACATCCCCCCATTGCCAGGGCATACGCGGCGCAACCACTGCCCCCGCCAACACGCGGGAAGCGATCTTGAGCGCCACGCGCGAACTTTTACAAGCGCTGAGCGAGGCCAACGCCTTGCAACCGCACGAGATCGCCGCGATCTGGTTCACGACCACGCCGGACCTCACCGCCGCTTACCCCGCCGCCGCCGCCCGTGAGCTGGGTTGGACGGATGCCGCGATGCTCTGCGGGCACGAGATGAACGT
>JALSSH010000626.1 GCA_026984385.1 Ardenticatenia bacterium
ATCACTCGCCGCCACACGTCCCCCCACTCCGACGCTTACGCACGCCTGGAGCGCGACGTGCGCCGTTGGGCGCGCCGCGAACGTTGGGTGCGGAGCGTGAGCTGGGGGGTGCGCGCGTTGTGGCTGGGCACAGGGGCGGGCTGCGCGCTGGCGGCGATCGGGCGCTTGCGCCCCTGGCTCTTGCCGGAGCAGATCGCCGAGGCCACCGCCGCCTTGACGCTTGGCTTGCTGCTAAGCGCGCTGGTGACCGCTTGGGGTTGGCCGCCACGTGACACGCTTTCCCGCGCCCGCCGCTTTGACCGCCTTTTCGGGCTGTCGGAGCGGGTCAGCACGGCGTTGGAGTTGCTGCAAAGCGGGGCGTTGCCGCCCTTGTTGGGCGCGCGCCAACTGGAAGACGCCCAGCGCGCCGCCGAGCGTGTGGACGTGCGCGCACGCTTGCCGTTGCGCGTGCACAAAGCGGAGCTGGCCGCGTTGTTGGGGCTGGGCGCGCTGTTGGCGGCGCTCTTGCTGTTGCCCAATCCGCAAGCGGACGCTTTGCGCGCCCGCCAAGCCTGGGAACAAACGCTCAGCGCGCAGGTGGCCGCCTTAGAAGCGCAGATCGAGGCTATCGAGGCCGCCGAGGCCCAACAAGCGCTCACCGAGCCGCTCCAACAAGCCGCCGACACCTTGACCCAAGAGGGCATCACGCCGCAGGAGGCCGTCGCCGCGCTGACCGAAGCGCAACAGGCCCTCCAAGCGCTCAGCGACGGGATGCCGCCTTCTGCGCAACAAGCGTATCAAGAAGCCGCGCAAGCGTTGGCGGGCACAGAAGCGGGCTTGCCGTTGGCTCAAGCGTTGCAACAAGCGGACTTGGGCGCGACGGCGGACGCGCTCGACACGCTGGCAACCGAGGCGGGCGAAGGCGCATTGAGCGAAGCGGAACGTCAGCAGCTCGCCGACGGGCTGGAGACGGCAGCGGACGCGCTGGAGGCGGACAACCCCGCGCTGGCGCAACAGTTCCGCCAAGCCGCGCAGGCGCTCCGCGAAGGCGATCCGAACGCGGCGCAGCAGGCCCTACACGAAGCAGCCACGCTCGCCGCGCAACAAGACGCCGCATTGCAACAGTCCGAGTTGGCGCAACAGGCGCAAGCCGCCGCCCAGACGCTCCAGGCGAGCACCCAGGCGCTCACGCAAGCTGAGCAGTCCTCCGCCTCGGCTCAACAAGCGGCCAATGCGCAACCCCAAGCCGCGACGAGCGGCGCACAAGCGGGCGAAGCGTCCGCGGGCGGCTCACAAGGTGCGAGCAGTGGGGCGGGTGGTGAGCAGCCGTCCTCCGCAGCGCAAGCGGAAAGCGGCGGGGCGGGCGAGAACGCGGCGGGCGGCGCTCCACAGGCGGGCACAGGCGCGGGCGGCGACGGTCAGGAAGGCACGACGCTTTCTGAGGTGAGCGCTGGCGAGGGCGTCAACGCGCCCTCGGCGGCGGAGGGCGATATACAGAGCTACACGTCGCAAAACCCGTCTACTGCGCTCGGTGGGGAAAGCAACCAAACGATGACGTTGGACGTGGAGAGTGAAAGTTCTCCTGACAACGCCGACCAAACGGTCATAGTCGCGCCGTCCGCTGAGGGAGCAGAGGCAGCGCTCGGCTATGGTGAGGTGTTGCGGCGCTATCGGGAGGCGGTCAACGCCGCACTGGAAAACGGACGTATCCCGCTCGACCAACGCGACGTGATCCACGATTATTTTACGTCGCTTAACCAACAACCCTGAGTGTAGGCAGCAGAGGTAAAAACTCGTGCGAAAACGTGTGCACAAACTCCTGTGGGGGGGAATGTTAACGGCGGTGCTCGCATTGAGCGGTTGTATCCAGCCGGACATTGTCCAAAAGTGGCAGACCGAAACCGCCCAAGCCGTGATCATGCCGCCTACCGCGCCCCCTGCGCTCTTCACCGCGCCCGCGCCGCCGCCTTCTTCGGCAACGAGCCTGCCGCCTTCCGCGATGGCCGTCGCCGATCAATTTGTGCGACAGCGCGGCGATATGCCAAACGGCTTGCTGGTGTGGCACGAAGGGCCGCTCGGCCCCGACCATTTGCTCGGCTTTTCGTACACGGGCGCGGCGGGCACGCCATGTAGCGGCTATTTGCTCTTGGCATATCAAAATGGGGTCTGGTCGCCGAACAACGGCGCGACGGCCTGTGCCGCTCAAGCAGACGCGCTCGCCCAAGCCGCCTTTACCTTCATCCTCACTTCGGACGGGCAGCCGTATACCGTCGTCTTCGGGCGCGTGCAAAACCCGAGCGTGACCGCTGTGGCCGCGCTTTACGACGACGGGGGCACGTTTTCCGCCTCGGTGGTCGGGGGCGGCTTTATGCTGGTGCGTCCGGGCGTTGCCGGCCCCACCGCGCTCACCGCCATTGACGCGCTGGGCAACACCGTGATCACCACCATTCCCATCTCGCCCGTCTAGCGCTAGGAGAGATAACACCATGAGCGATGTTTCCGCCGATTTGATGCCTGTCGAGGAGTTCCATCGCGTCGCCGCCGCTATTCTGGACGAGATCGCTCAGGTGATCGTGGGGCAGGACGAAGTCGTGCGCCAGGTGCTGATCGCGTTGATCGGCGGTGGGCATACGCTGTTGGAAGGCGTGCCCGGGCTGGGGAAAACGTTGCTGGTGCGCACGCTGGCGGACGTTCTGGACTTGGACTTTGCGCGCATTCAGTGCACCCCCGATCTGATGCCTGCGGACATCACCGGCACGCAGATTATCGAAGAAGACGAGGGCGGGCGACGCACGTTCCGTTTTGAGCGTGGTCCCGTCTTCACCCATTTGCTGCTGGCCGACGAGATCAACCGCGCCACCCCCAAAACCCAATCTGCGCTGTTGGAAGCGATGCAGGAGCGCGCCGTCACGGTCGGCAACGCGCGCTATGCGTTGCCCGCACCGTTTTTTGTGCTCGCCACACAAAATCCACTGGAAATGGAGGGCACTTACCCGCTGCCGGAAGCGCAACTTGACCGCTTTCTCTTCAAAATTAACGTGCACTTCCCCTCCGCCGAAGAGCTGATCGCGATTATGGCGCGCACCACCGGCGCCGCGACGCCCCAGGCGCACACGGTCGCCGACGGCGCGCAAATCCTGGCGATGGGCGCACTGGCGCGTCATGTGCCGATTGCCGCGCACGTCAGCCGCTACATCGCGGAGCTGACGCTCGCCACGCATCCGGAAAACGCGCCGCAGGGGAGCATGGTGGCGCGCTTCGTGCGCTACGGGGCCAGCCCGCGCGGGGCACAAGCGTTGGTACTGGGCGCCAAGACCCACGCGCTGCTGGCGGGACGTTACAACGTGGCCTTTGAGGACGTGCAAGCGGTCCTTTACTCCGCGCTGCGCCACCGCGTGATCTTGAACTTCGAAGCCCAAGCTGAGGGCATTTCCGCCGACGCGATCCTGGCCGATCTGCTCGACCGCGTGCCTATTCCACTGGAAGCCTGAGCCTGATGAGCGACGAGCGACTTTTCGACGAGCGCACATTGCGCAAGTTGGAGCAGGTGATACTGGTGGCGGACAAAGTGCGCGCGGGCGCGATCAAAGGCGAGCGCCGCTCCGCCAAACGCGGCACGAGCATCGAGTTCGCAGACTATCGCAACTACACGCGCGGCGACGATCCGCGCCGCGTGGACTGGAACATTTACGCGCGGCTCGGTCGGCTGGCGGTCAAGCTGCGTGAGGACGAGGAGGACTTGGCCGCTTATGTGCTGCTGGACGGCTCGGCCAGCATGGACTGGCCGCGCAGCGGCGAGCGCGCCTATCACAAATTCCTATACGCGCGGCGGGTAGCGGCGGGCCTGGCCTATATCGCGCTCAGCGGCGGGGATCAAGTGACCGTCTCGGCGCTGCGAGAAGACGGCTTGCAACGCTGGGGGCCGGCGCGTGGACGTGGACGCCTGTTGGAACTGCTCGGCTGGCTGGAGCGCTTGCACACGCGCGGCGCGTTGAAGCTCAACGCGGCGTTGGAGCACTTCGCGCGGCGCACCGTCCGCCCGGGCGTGTGTGTGCTGATCTCCGATCTCTTCACGCCCGAAGGGATCGAGGGCGGTTTGCGCGCTTTGCAGGCGCGCGGGCATCAGGTGGCGTTGCTGCATCTGCTCTCGCCGGACGAGGTCGCGCCGTCGCTGGGCGGAGATTTGCGCCTGGTGGACGTGGAAACGGGCGCCTCGCAGGACGTGACGGTAGACGCCGAGACGTTGGCACGCTACGCCGAGCGCCTGGCCGCGTGGCAAGCCGCGATCCGTGCGTTGTGCGTGCGGCGCGGTGTGCGCTATGTGGCGGTGGAAACGCGCACCCCCTGGGAACAGGTGCTCTTGGCCGAGCTGCGGCGCGTGGGGGTCGTGCGATGACGCAAGGAAATCGGACGGTGGGAAGGTTGCTTTTCGGGGCGCTGCCCCGTACCCTGCGCCCTTTTTGGGAAAAAGGGCGGCAAAAACGAAGTTTGCCAGGAGGCGCAGCGCGCCTTCTGGCGGGGTTCAGGGGGCCTCGCCCCCTGATGGGAGCGCGAGGGCAAAGCCCTCGCTTTCTGCGGGCAGGGAGGAAATGGGCGCTCTTGGCGCTGATTGTGTTGGCTTTTGCGCTGCGCCTGCACGGGGTGAACACGCCCAGCATCTGGCACGACGAGGCGTGGTCTATCCGCGCCATCCGCGACCCCATCGGCACGCCGGACGACAACACCCCGCCGCTTTACTACGCGCTGGGGCACGTGCTCTGGCTGGGCGCGGGCGAAACGCCGCTCGCCTTCCGTTACGTTTCTGTGCTGTTGGGCACGCTGACCGTCGCGCTGGGCGCGCGCTTGGCCGGACGTTGGGCAGGGCACGGCGCGGCGCTGAACGCGGCTTTGCTGTTGAGCGTTTCCCCGCTGCTGTGGGCCTACGCGCGGGAAATTCGCGCTTACGTGGCCGTGCCGCTGCTGACGTTGGCGCTGCTCGGCTTGGCCGACGCGCTCTTGCGCCCACGCACGCGCCATCGCGCGCGGGTGGGCGCGGCGTTGTGGGCGTGTGAGCTGGCGCTGCTTTACACGCACAACCTCAGCGTGCCGGTGATCGCCTGGCTGAACGTGGCACTTGGCGGCGCGTGGCTTTGGCGGCGAGCGTGGCGGCGGCTCGCGCTGTGGCTGGCGAGCCAAATCGCGCTGGGGATCGTGTATTTGCCCTGGGTGCTGGGGCAATCGCCGAGCGGCACGCCGCTCAACACGCCACCGAGCTGGGGCGCGACGCATTGGTGGCGTGTCTGGCAAGGGTACTACGCGCCGCTTCCGACGTTGGTCGGGGCCAAAACCGCGCTCGTTTGGGGGAGCGCAACGCTGGGCGCGCTGATGTTGCTCGCGGCGCTGCGCCTGGCTCGATCTCGGCGGCGCTGGGCGTGGCTGGTGCTGAGCCAAGCGCTGCTGTTGCCGCCGCTGGCAACGGCTGTGTTGTTGGCCGCACATATTGACTTCCATCCGCGCTATTACATCGCGGGCGTGCCCGCCGCGCTGCTGACGCTGGCGTTGGGCTTGGGCGTGCCCACAACGCGCGAGCGCCATGCCGTGCGGCAAGGGCTTCTCGGCATGGCGCTCGCGCTGAGCGTGGGCCTCGGCGCGCTGAGTTTGCACGCGCTGCGCTCCGAGCCGCGCTTCGGCCACGACGACTTCCGCGCGATTGCCGCTTACTACGCCACACTGCCCGCCGACGCGCTGATTGTCGTGCCTTACGGCTGGGAGCCATCGCTGGAGGTGTATTACGCGGAAAAGCTGGGCGTGCGCGCGGAAATTTTGGGCGTGTCGCTGCACAGCGACGAGGCGGAGGCGCTCCGAACGCTCCGCACTGCTTTGGAACGACGCGATCTTCCGGCCCATGTGGAGCTTTTGACCTGGTATCAGCTCCCCGCTGACTTGCGCGGCATGTATCCGTGCTTGTTGGGCGCGGCGGGCGAGCAGATCGGCACGCTGACCGTACAGGGGATCACCACCACCGCCTACCGTGTCGAGCGTTTGCCCGCGCTGACCGCGCTA